>NZ_JAUBUN010000003.1:34691-60850 GCF_036702665.1 Microcoleus sp. Aus8_D2 | reverse complement strand
AAACCTTGTTTTTTCTGACTTTAGTCCGGCTCAAAATTAGAGGACTAAAGTCCTTACTACAAACCTTGTTTTTTCTGCATGATTCCTTAATTCTAAAAGACAGTACCGTCACTTTCAATCTGAATAGGCGGCACTCCACCAGCCCTTAATTCCCCGGCAATTTTCCGCCCCGCCGCCCAAGTTCCTCCCTGCAAAATCTTCACTAGGGGCAATTCTGCCGCACTCAAATCCAGCTTTTCTCGCATAGCTGCGGCAATTTTATCTAAAAGAATCACGGTGAGCGATCGCCATTCTACGATAACTTCCGAACCAGGCAAATAACTCAGTTGAAAAACAGCCGAATCTTGTGCCCGTAGCAGCCCCATATCCAAACACAAACCGCCGTTACGATACTCCGGTAATCCCGTCAACTCATCCAATCCGACGACGGCTAAACCGAGTTCTTGTAGCGGTTCCAACAGCGAATAAGTCAACCACTGCGAGAGTTTGTGAAACGGCACAAATTCATCTCCCAGATGTTCTCCCCTTAAAACTGAATGCCGCCAAACATCACCTAAATTAACGCCACCAATCGCATATCTTCCCGGCCAAATTTCCCCAAAACCTGTCAAAACAGCGTTCAACACGACCGAAGCCTTCACCGTTTTGACTCCAGAAACTCGACTGTCGAGCAAGTATTTTGCCAAATTACCGGGACGCAGGTTTTCGCTACCAAACAAGAATGGATGCTGGCAAATTGCATTCCCCAAACGCTGCAACAATTCTAATCTGCCTGTTAAACCAACTAGCGGATTGTCTCGACTTACTTGAAATCCAGCAGCTAAGCTTTCTAATTTTAATTGAGAAAGTCCGCGAGAATCAGCTTGCCAAGGAAAATCGGGATTGCTGGAAAAAATACCTTGACAAAACATCCGAAAAGTGGCTACAGCTAACCCTTCTGAACGGCGGTAAACTTGTCCGGTTTCTGCTTCGCAATACTGCCAATCTGCACCGGCACCAGCATCCAGCAAAACGCTGACAATTGCTAAATCAAATTTGATTTTAGCTTGCTCTATGGGTGTAAATTGTGCTAAGGCTGCATCCAATTCGGCGAGGCGCGGTTGGTTGCCGGCTTCAAAATGCCGCCAGCGACTGTGAAAGGGAATGTTAAAATCGGGATACTGTTGGCGCGTTGTGTCGATTACATAATTTGCAGTTTTGTCGAGTTGGGATAAATCGACGCAGAAGTGGCGGAGTTTATTTTCGGAGGCTAAATTAAAAAGCCGATCGCACTTTTGGCGAATTGCAGCCGGCGTTCTCAGATATTCTACAGTCTCAAGTTCAATTTTATTCAACTTCATACCACCAAACATCGGTAAACATCGTTTTCTTTAAAAAAGTCAAACTGACTGTAATCTAAAAGATTATCTAAAATCGCATTTTTATCGATTTTTATCAGCTTGTATTCCCACTTTGAGCCGCTGACTTCGCGTTTTATTTGATCCGACACTATCACCGAATTTTTTTCTGTACCCGGAGATACTATTTTACTTATATCTTCCAGCCTGTCGGCGATATTAATATCTTTTCCGTAAGTGCAAGACCGAAATATATATAAATTTCCTTTAGCAACTCCCACCGACAAGCCGCAAGGTATTTGATTCCCGTGAATAAACAGTTTCCAATTCTCGCACAAACTTTCCATTGCCGCCAAGGCTGAGTGAGCTTCGGGGAAAGTCAACAAATGCGAATCGCCAACAATACTCCGAATTGTGCCGCCGTATTCTTCGCAGATTGTTTTTTCAAAAGTATCGAAATTGGTGAGCAAATATTCAACGTCTTTGATAGAATTTGATTCTTGATAAGCAATAAAACCTCTCAAATCAGCTTTAATTATTGCTTGATTTTCCACAATTCGCGTTTTGTAACTTTGGTCAACTTTGTAAACCTTTTCAGGTTCGCTCATCCCTTTCAAAGAAAACTCGTTGACAAAAGATGTTTGCACTTCTGCTTTGTTGAGCGCCAGCCATGCTGCTTGGGACAAATATATTTCATCCGGCGGAGTTACTGATTCTATGCGCGCTGTTAAATTCACCGTATCGCCAAAGATATCTTTATCTTGATGCAAGACATCTCCTAATGTAATCGACACGCGAATAGCCAATCGTTCGTCGTTCGATTTGCTAGATTGTTGGGCTCTCAATTCTTGCTGCATTTCTAGGGCTGCCATCGCCGCTGCTGTGACGCTGGGAAAAATCATCCAAAATGAATCACCTTCTCCTTTGATCAGGCTGCCTTCATTTCTGGTACTAATATCTGAAATAAAAGTTTTATGCTCGTTTAACAAACTACTTAAGTCCGACTGAGATAATTTTTTAACTCTGGCGGTATAGCCGCAAATATCTGTTTTTACGATAACAGTAGAACGCAAATTAGCCATAACCTACCCTGACCGATCAAAAACCAGCAATAAATTTTATTTAACAAAGACGCGAGCGATCGCGTCCGATCGCGTCTTTGCCCTCTCAATCTCCTAAATCGCGTCCTTTGGCTTGTGCAAGAATTGTAGCATCTGGCACAGGGTCTGGCGTGTAGTAGCCAGCGGCTTTTTTGGCGACAATTTCGACTTGTGCGTCTGCGGGAATCCAATCTTCAGGAATGGGGATGCGATCGACTACTTGAATGCCAGAATTGATAATCGCATTGTATTTCATATCGCTCATGGAAACTAAACGGTCAATGCGAGAGATACCCAACCAGTGCAGCACGTCTGGCATTAGCTCTTGAAACCGCATATCTTGAACTCCGGCAACACATTCAGTACGAGTAAAATAGGCATCAGCGCGATCGCCACCTTCCTGCCGTTTTCTGGCATTGTACACCAAAAACTTAGTTACTTCCCCCAAAGCTCTGCCTTCCTTGCGGAAGTAAACAATTACCCCAGAACCGCCGGATTGTGCCGTTTGGATACAAATTTCAATACCATGTACCAAATAAGGACGGCAAGTGCAGATATCCGAACTAAACACGTCAGAACCGTTGCATTCATCGTGTACCCGTACCGCCAACTGCTTCTCGGGGTCAGAAATATTCGCGACATCGCCAATAATATAAACCGTAGTTCCGCCAATTGGCGGCAAGAAAACCTGCAAATCCGGCCGCGTCACTAAATCCGAGAACATACCGCCTGTTTGCTCGAACAAGACACGGCGGAGAACGCTTTCTTCAACGCCGATCCGTTTGGCAATTCCCGGCAAATACCACACTGGGTCGATCGCAATTTTAGTGACTGCTAAATTGCCACCTGCTTTGACTATTTTGCCATCAATTTGCACCCGCCCCTTAGCGATGGCATCTTGCAATTCCGGCATATTAATGTGAGCTTTAGTGACAGCAATGGTCGGTCGAATATCGTATTCCTGCTCAACAAATGAAGTATAAATTTCGCTAACCAAACCCCCAAATGGATCGAGAGAAACAATCAAATTGCGATCGCCCCAACTCGGGTGCGGCCCGATGCGTGCGGCCGGAGATGTGTTGGTAAAATCAGGGCGGTGTTCGGCTTGGAGTGCGCCGGAAGCCACTGCTAGCGCTCGATAAACAGAGTAAGAACCCGAATGAGTGCCGATCGCATTTCGGTGAGACGATTTGCTGAGGCTAGCAATTACAGGCCCCCGTTTCAGAGGATCGAGTTCTCCCCAGTAAATGGGAAGAGGTTTTCTGCCGGATCTGTCGGGATGGGATGTTAAAACTATATGCTTGGGTTTTGACACAGTTTTTGTGGGTTCTTGCTATGGATGCTGCTGTTGGTTGTAAGCTTCATTGCAATTTGAAGCATTGATTTATGATAGCAATAAGATTCATGCTCTGGAAGTATCAGGCCTAGCCAAACTGGTGGCGCCGACTTGCGCGCTTTCCTCAAAGATCTAAAATTTTTGCATTTTTGCTGCATGGCTGAGGGCTGCATGACCAATAAAAAAGCTACATATTTAACTTAAGTTTCTATAGAAGTTCTATTTCCTTTGTGAATAAGATTTTATTTATCCGCAGAGGGCGCAGAGGGCGCAGAGGATCTAGAAAAGAGAAAAAGAGAGAGATCTGTTCACAACTTCGGCAAGAGTTGCTATAGTGACAACGGGTAATTCTCAATTATCAATAAAATACTAACTCAGAAATTTAATGTTGCCAAGTACCTCTAATTATTTGCTAAAAAATGGTCGCGTGCCCGCGTCTCTTCTAGATCCGCAATTTCTAGCCCAATCAGCGTCTACTGTCGCAACAACGGGGACTGAGAACAATTTTTGTGTAGTGGATCTGGAAATTGGCGCGGGCGCGATCGCCCAAATTATCCCCAGAGGTACGGAACCTTTATCCCAACTTCCAGATATCCCAGTTGTAGACTTGCAAGGTGGCTTAATTTTCCCTTGTTTTGTGGATGTACACACGCATTTAGACAAAGGGCACATTTGGGAACGATCGCCAAATCCAGATGGAACATTTGCCAGGGCGATCGACACCATAAGCGCTGATGCCCAAAAACACTGGAATGCAGACGATGTTTACCGGCGGATGCAGTTCGGCCTCCAGTGCAGCTACGCCCATGGAACCAAGGCCATCCGGACTCACATCGACAGCGCAGGGGAACAGGGAGCCGTTAGTTTAGCAGTATTTGCAGCGCTGCAAGCCGAATGGGGCGATCGACTAATTTTGCAAGCAGTTTCCCTAGTTTCCCTCGACTATTTCCTCACACCCGCAGGCGAAAAATTAGCAGACAAAATTGCCCAAATCGGCGGCATCCTCGGCGGCGTCGCCTACATAAATCCCGACTTAGACAAACAACTCGATCGAGTATTTAGCTTAGCCCAAGAACGCGGTTTAAACCTAGACTTCCACACCGACGAAACCGACGATCCAGAATCAACAACACTGCGGGAAGTAGCAAAAACCGCAATCCGCCATGAATTTAGCGGTCAAACAATCTGCGGGCACTGCTGTAGTTTAGCCGTACAACCGCCAGACTTAGTAACAGAAACTTTGACATTAGTCAAGGAAGCAAACATTGGCATTGTCAGCTTACCGATGTGCAACCTTTACCTGCAAGACAGACAATCGGGGCGTACACCTAGGTGGCGGGGAGTCACGCTGCTGCACGAACTCAAAGCAGCAGGAATTCCCGTCGCAGTTGCTAGCGACAACTGTCGCGATCCATTTTACGGATTTGGCGACCACGATGTTTTAGAAGTCTTAAATATGGCAGTCCGCATCGCCCATTTAGATCGACCTTGGGAAGATTGGCCGCGCACAGTTACAACAACATCAGCCGAATTAATGGGATTGCCAAAATTGGGAAAAATAGCAGTTGGTTTACCAGCCGACTTAATTTTGTTTAAAGCGCGCAATTTCAGCGAATTATTATCTAGGTCACAGCGCGATCGCACAGTTTTGCGACAGGGTAGAGAAATTGATACAACCTTGCCAGAATACCGCCAACTAGACGACTTGTTACAAATTAGGTAAAATGAGCTTCGGAGCCACCTACTTCTTCCTTCTTTTATCTTCCTTCGCGCATGAAAGCGTCTTCGCGGCTCGTTAAAAAAATACCTTCAAAACATCCGTTACATCCGTTACTTGCATCCGCTGCCGAACTTCGTGTCCTTCGCGTCTTCGCGGTTCCTTTAAAAAAAATCTCTTTCACAACGAATCATTTAGGACTGCTATCTTGTCAATTCCCAAGGAATTTGATATAAATATAAAAGCTGATGCGATCGAGGATATTTTAAGTGAAAGCAGTTATTTTATTGTCGGGAGGGCTGGATTCCTCAACAGTTTTGTATCAAGCGAAAGCCGACGGCTGCGAGTGTTACCCGATTTCCTTTGACTACCAGCAAAGGCACCGGCGGGAGTTGGAATCAGCACGGGCGATCGCACTTTCTGCCCACGTTAAGGCGCATCAGGTGGTAAAATTTGACCTGACGCTGTGGGGCGGTTCGGCTTTGACGGATAATCAGATGGAATTGCCGATCGATCGCAACCTGGCAGAAATGTCGCAAAACATCCCCATTACCTACGTTCCAGCTAGAAATACCATTTTTCTCAGCTTCGCCCTCGCCTACGCCGAAACTCTAGGAGCTCAGCGGATTTACATTGGAGTCAACGCTTTAGATTATTCCGGCTATCCCGACTGTCGCCTCGATTACATCCAAGCAATGCAGGAAGTCTTTCGGTTGGGAACCAAGCAGGGAAGGGAAGGAGAAGCTATTCAGATTGTAACACCTTTGATCGAACTTAAAAAAACCGAAATTATTCAATTAGGCAACAAGTTGGGAGTGCCTTGGGAGCAAACTTGGTCTTGTTATTCAGGTGGCGAAACTGCGTGCGGCGTTTGCGATTCTTGTCGGCTGCGGCTGGCGGCTTTTGAGGAATTGGGGTTGCAAGATCCAGTTCCTTACGCTTAATATGTAGACTGCGCAATGGGCACCGGTTGATTTTGTGACCCATCGCGCTGGCACCACTCTCCTCAAGTTTTAGCGTTTTGATTTTGAAACCAAGCTCTCCCAGCAATTTTATTTGATTGAAATCTGAAGAAATCTCAGGTAAAATACCAGCTTTCTGCTTTATTATGTAGTTGAAATTTGCCACGCCCGACACGCTTGGGTGCGCACTGCTAGTTTAATCGGGCGTGATAATTGAGTGAGGCAATTGTAGGGGAATTTTCGACGGCAACGGTCGCTGGCTTCGGCATTTCGGCAAAACAAAGAGATAAGTTCCAGCGACAATTGCCGTTATTTTGCCTTGGCAGGCTGGTATATAGGCGTTGCACAAAGTCAGCCTACTATTTAATGTGAGAGTCTACTTAAAAGTACGGTATTGACTCGCCAATGGCTGCTACATTTATTAGATTTATCAGTATTTATACGATTGGCTTTTTGATTTTTAGGATATTATAGTTAAGAAAAAATGTTTTGATAGACAATAGCGATCGCTACGATCGCAAGAAAATGCTACAAAATTCTAGATCGAATTTACTCAGGTACTCGCACAATTGTTGCTCGTGAAACACGAATATGCAACTCATAACCCATCGACACCAAACCTTTACACAGTTAATCCTAAATCAATGACTACTAATCCCTCTTTGCTCGGCTCCACATCATTTAATCCCTTGTCACCTTCGGTAGACTTATCTGTTTCCTTCGCCCAAAAGTATCTACAACAGATGAAAGGCGGTGCCCCTGCGACTGTGGTTGAGGATAAATTTGTCGAACGACGGCGTATCGGAATGGCAAAACAACTTTTGACCTCGCTGCGTTCTGTGAGTGCAAAATCCTGGACTAAAACTGACTACCTATTGGCAGAAGCGTTAGTTGAACACAAAATAGATACGGATCTGATCGATCCCTGGTATATTTCAGGGGGTATTCATCAAGTCTATAAGTTTGCGATCGAAGCCTATGCTCAGCAACTGCCACCCAATCGTATACTCAACAAGGTGAGCCCAGTTCTCGGACAAGTCCGACAGCAGGTAACAGCAATTGACCCCCGCGTGATTGGCTTTGTGGCGATGCAGTATCACTACACCGGAACGCAGTTGATGGACTTGCTCCCCGAGGGAGAGCAGGAGAATTTTGGTAACTACGTCAAGATCCTAGACGATCATCTGTATATGCCACTGCCACGCGCATACCAAGCGGCTGCAAAGCATCCACCGGATTCGATCGCGCTGCAATCTGTTCGCCTGCTAATGTCGAAGATGACCGATATTGCGGAACGGGTAGTCGATCGGGTGAATCAACTGTACCCACGCTATCGGTGTTATTCTGGGCCTCTCAACAGTGAACGTATCCGTACATCAAGCATTCGTGATGTGGAGATGTTTCAGGTATATATGTGGGTTTGTCTGCTCGAAGGTAATCTGCACGCGCTAGAGACGGAACTGTTTCCGCTGTGCGTGATGATTTACCCTCGACTGAATGTGAGCTGGGAACTCGTCAGCCAGATGACTCACCTACTGCGCAAGGAAATTGGGGCTTGTCTGTCACCTGAGCAAGCGCAGTATTGTGAACCCTTCTATGAGATTTTGCGCCGTATGTTTTCAGCAGAAGTTTTTCCGAATGGTTGATACCTCCGCCAGCGCAGTGGTCTCTCAAAGTCTAATGAACGGCCCAAACCTCGATCTAAAAGGACTTTAGCTCGTTCCTAAAACATCGTTATTTTCCAGTTCATCCTTGATCGCGGCGCCGCTCGCGAGCGGGGACGATCGCACTAGCTAAGGATTTGCGCTATTTCGATCGCCATCCCCATCCCCATCCCCATCCCCATCCTAACTAGAAAATTTCGGCACACCTTTCAACCCGCTATTCGATCGCCCTTTCTCCGTAATTCTCCCATCCGCTGCTGTAACTTCACCCAAAACTCGATCGCCCGCCGCCCCATCCAGCAACTGAATTTGAATTTGATCCAAGCGCGGCCCGCACACAGAAACCACCGTAAGTTCCGCATTTTCGCAGCGCCAAACTTCCCCAACAGCGGGCATTTTTTGCAATTGATAGCTCAGAAAACCTCCGATTGTCTGATATTCGTCAGTTATCGGCAAATCCAAATTCAATATTTGATTCACGTCATCGACATTTAACTGCGCTTGCACTAAAAAAGTGCGATCGTCCAATACTTGCAAAGCTATTTCTTTGCTGTCGCGCGACTCGTAAGTGCGGCCGATAATTTCAGCGATCAAATCCCTCAGCGTCACCAACCCGGAAATGCCGCCAAATTCATCGACGACGATCGCAATTTCTTCCGACGAACCCTGCATCAAAGGTAGCAATTCCCCCAGCAGCATCATTTCCGGCACAAATCTCACCGAACTAATCCAAGTTACAATCGGCGTGTCGGGAGATAGCAAACCTTCAGCTAAGGGTTTCGCCAGTTGTTTGAAGCCAATAATCCCGATAATGTCGTCTAAAGAATCTCCCGTGACGGGATAGCGGGAATGGTTGGAAATCGCCATTTCGTCGAGCAAATTTTGAAAGGTGCCCGTCTTCGGAAGTGCGACAATGCTGGGTCTGGGCACCATCACTTCTGCTACGCAAACTTCGCCAAATTCAAACACGTTGTTGAGTAGTTCTCGCTCTTCTGCTTCCAAGCCGCTTGATTCGCTGGAAGTAGCTATAATTAATTGCAGTTCTTCGGGAGTAACCGGCCGGTGTGTTAGGTCGTATTCGATGCCCCCAAGCTGCAAGAGCGATCGAGTGGATTGATTGAGAAACGACACAAAGGGATTGAACAAACGGGAAATTAATAAACTCGGAGGCCCTAAACTTCTGGCTAGCTGTTCGGAATAAAGTAACGCTACAGATTTGGGAAAGAGTTCGCCCAGTACGATTTGCAGGTAAGCTAGCAGGAAAAAAGTTACTATGGATATGCCCAAAGAATGGGCGATCGCCGACTTGATATAAATTGGCAGCGGCAAATAGCCGATCGCCACTCGGACGAGCACGGCGATCGTATCTTCCCCAATCCAGCCCAGAGCTAAACTAGAAAGAGTGATTCCCAACTGCATTGTCGAGAGCAATCGCTCGATACTTTGGATCAAAGATTGAACGGTTAGAGCCGGAACATCGCCGGCCTCAACTAACTGATTGATGCGCGAGCGGCGTACCGTCACCATCGAAAACTCAGCCGCCACAAAAAAAGCATTGATCGCAATCAGCAGCAGCACTGACAGCAACCGCGACAGCACCTCTGTCCAAGTCATCGCGGGTAACTCAGCAATCTCCTGAACTCTCGCCCCTAAAAGTGACACAATGCTCCCTAGAACAACTTTCTCGATCGAACGTGAGAATCAGTCTGGAGGTTTGGTCTCCTAATTGTCTTATACCATTTTCCAAAAAGAATGCAACGGTCTGCCAGCGATCCAAACACTTAATTCATCAGTCATTCCCAATTCTTTAATCTTCAATGCCCCAATCGAAAATCGAAACTGGTATTACTTCGGCACTGGAATGCCAGATATTTGCAACTGGAGTTTTTGACCTGGATAATCTGTCAGCGTCAGCGAAACTTCCTTAGCATTTTCCAGCAAAGCTGTGGGAATACTCACCGTACCGTAAAACACCTGCCCGTTGGGGGGCAGTTCCGCCGGCAAATCCTCGGCTGTCGCGGAAAGGGCCCGGCCTTGATTGTCAGTGACGTTTAAGAAACTGTAGAGAAACCTCACAGCTTGGGAGCCTTCGTTTTTCATGCTCACGTCTAGCATCATGGAGTTGCTGCGCTGACTGGCCGCGCTCACTTCCAGAGTTACTCCCCCGTCGCGACTGTTCAGGGGAAACTTGGCGCTGGCATTTGCCGCGCCCGGTTTTTTGGCTGTGGCTGTTTTAGAGCTTCCCTTGTCTGCTTTATTATTTGCTCCGGCCGTTTTTTCGGGATCGCGACCTTCTACCCGCGCTTTGACGGTTTTGAGAATGTCTTTTTCCTTCAAAATGCTTACTTGGTCTTTGTTAGCCACAGTTCCCTGCTTGCCGCTCGAAGCATTGTTGCTGGGGCGAACATCGGGTTGAGTCGTTCCTTTCAAGGCTTCGCGACCTATAGTAAATCCCCAAACAGAACTCGTCACACCTGCTCCAAACATCAGAGCCAGGAGAATTAGAGTCAGCACTACTGTCGAATTCACTGCCATTGCCTATATTTTTATACCGAGTTGTAGAAATTGCTAATTCCGGTCGATCGACTCCAGCACAGAGGCGTTCCAGGCGATCGGGGACTCAACAGATCTAAAGATTTTGATTTTTGTTCTCTAGTTCTAGCACGTACTGGGAAATTATGTTATAATAAGTTCTCAGTTGGATCGAACAGATCGATTTAACGGCAGTTGGCCGAGCGGTTTAGGCAGCGAACTCATAATTCGCCCCAGGCAGGTTCAACTCCTGCACTGCCGATTTTTTGATAAACAGTCCTGGACGCATCGATCCCCCCAACCCCCCGATCCTCGGGGGGCTTTCAGGTTCCCCCCGAGGATCGGGGAGTTAGGGGGGATCAGCATTTGAGCCATGGAGTGCGTAAGTCCTAATAAATCAAGACGCTCCCTCCGCGTCGAAACCGGGCTTCTTCCCTCGACGCGGAGGGGGCGAGAAACCGGGTTTATACGAATTTTTACGTTGAGTCACGAAAAATATACGCAGAAACCCGGTTTCTGAGGCTAGGGGGCGATCGCTTTCCTAGACACGCCAGTCGATCGACTCCTGTGCGAAAATTATGATTCCGATGCCAAGGTCAACGAGATCAACGCTTAATTAACTCCACTCCGTCGCGCCCGTCGAGCTCTTGCACGTAAACCTTAACTTTTTCTTCCTTTGCAGTCGGCAACTTTTTACCCGTAAAATCCGGCTGAATTGGTACTTCTCGGTGGCCGCGATCGACTAATACCGCCAACCAAATTTTCTCAGGCCGCCCGTAATCGTTTACCGCATTCAAAGCCGCTCTAATCGTTCTGCCTTTATAGATAACATCATCTACCAACACCACCGTTTTGCCGGTCAAATCGAAAGGAATTTCTGTTTTAGCTGGTGTCCGCATCGCCACTCGATCCAAGTCATCTCGATAAAACGTAATATCCAAAGCGCCCACGCATACTTTGACTTGTTCGAGGACTTCAATTTGAGCAGCCAACATTTGAGCTAATGGCACTCCTCTAGTATGAATTCCCAACAGCACTAACTCCGAGGGAGCCCCTGATTTTTCGACAATCTGGGAAGCGACGCGGGTGAGAGTGCGCCTCACTTCATCCGAGGATAAAATTTGGATAATTTTGGTCATGGCGTGCTGGGAGCTAATTGTTGGCTGTTGGCGAATCGAACGATTTGAGATTTGAGATTTTATATTTTATATTTTAGATTGACTTGACAAATGAGACATCTTGCATTCCCAAGCTCTCAAGACAGGAAATGCATCTGCGTTGCATCGTCGGTTGCATCTGCCATTATCTGCGGTTTATGTATCAATCAAAGACTTGTGCAATTGCTCGTCTATGAATCTGGGAGTGGAACGATTTGGGATTTGAGCTGTGAGATTTTAGATTGACTTGACAGATGAATCTGGGGGTTAGAACTACTAACCTCCAAACTTTTTTGGCTCTTACATACTCCTGTCGGGAGCCTGTATCTGTGTTCGGGTGAGGTCAGCAGTTAGCGGCTCAAACATAATAAGGTATAAAAAAGCAATGATAGTCCCAACCAAATCAGAAAGCAATACCGAGTTAATTGCCATGCTTGGCTAATTACCTGCGGTGCGATCGCACTAATCGGCTCGCCTAACAGCGGTTTGTGTTTGATAACTCCGCGATAGGAATTTGTACCTCCTAGTTGTACTCCCAAGATGGCGGCGTAGGCGCACTCGCTCCAACCGGAATTGGGACTGGCATCTTTAACAGCATCTCTCTGACAAATCTGCCAAACGTACATCGGTTTGCCAGATATCAGAGCTAAAGTAATCACTGTTAGCCGGCAAGGAATCCATGTCAGCACGTCTTCTAGTTTGGCGCTAAACCATCCTAAATCTGTGTATGGTGCTTCTTTGTAGCCGACGGTAGAATCTAATGTGCTGGCTGCTTTGTAAGCGATCGCACAGGGAACCATCGCCATCGCCCACATCGAGTTAGGAGCGATCGGCAAATTAGTAAAACTTAATATTAAATGCGGCAGAGCGAACCCAAGTAAGGCATAAAATAGCGGTGCTGTCACGCCATCGACTGCATTCTCTGTTACAGTTTCTAACAGTGCTCGCAGAATTTCTGGCTCGGATAAGTTTTCGGTATCCCGGCCGACGTAAAGGCTCAACCGTTCTCGCGCCTTGACTAAATCTCCAACATTTAAAGGTGCTAGCACGTCTTCAGCAGCCGCCCTCAAACTGCGACCGGCAAAACAGCTAGCCAGCAAAATGGTCTGTAGGGCTATGCCGAAAACAGGATGCACCCAACTAGCAGCAAGGACGATCGACCAACTGACAGTATAACTGCCTAGAATCAACCCGATCGCTAGTATTGTACCAGCACCTCGTAGCAGCAGTTTGGGCCGATCGCCTGCGGGACGATCGCCCCAGCGAGGCATTTTGTCTGCGGGATTGTTCCATATATTAAAGACAAGTCGAGTATAGCGGTCGATCGCCCAACCCATCGCCTGTACGGGATGCGGCCAACCCCAAGGATCGCCGATCGAATAATCCAATACCGCCGCTAAAATCAAAACAGGAAATTCATCCGGCATCATTATATATGTTGTCAAACTTGATAGTCCGTCCGAGCCGGAGCGAGCGAGCGGGTAGCAGCGGTTTTAACTGCTGCTACCTTGAGCGGACTTGAATTTTTGCTCCCTGATTTTAACTGCTGAGATTACTTTCGTCACGCAGCAAGTGTACGTTCTGCTCCCAATTAACACCGTCAAAGGGTAGGATCTGAAATTGGGAAATGGCATAGTCGTCAAGACAGCGGACGTTGACATCGAATCGATCGGGATGCGATCGGGGACGATAGAACGAGTGAATGCCACAAATCCGGCAGAAAGTATGTTTAGCAGTGCCTGTATTAAACGTATAGGTTGTCAAAACATCTTCCCCGCACAGCAAGGTAAAACGTTCCGGCGGGACAATTAGGTGCAAAAATCCCTTCTTTTTACAGATGGAGCAGTTGCAATTCCGTGCTTCGTGTTTGTCAACCGCGACTGTGAAGCGGACAGCACCGCAATGACAGCCGCCGGAGTAGGTAACAAGTGTTGCGTCCATGTTCTCGGGCGATCGAATAAATCAACTTACCATTTAAATGATAAAGCTAGTTTCTTCCCCAAGAGCAGCTTGCCAACTGCGGACATCATAGTATAAGTCTTCGAGGGAAATACTGTACAGCGCTTCGGCAAGTTTTTTGTGCAATCGGTTCCACAAACTGAATGTAACCCAGTCCTCTGGTTGGTTCGCGTCGGGAGAATGTCGAGGTAAAGGTTCAATAGTTTCCCCTACAGCCTCTAAGATTTGTCCTAAAGAGATTTGAGCAGGCTCCCTGGCCAATTGATATCCTCCTTGGGAACCTCGAACAGATTGGACTAAACCGGCTCGTCGCATTTCAATCAGCAATTTTTCGAGATACGGAGCCGGTAACTCCTGTCGGTTCGCGATCGATTTCACCGATGTCGGGCCGAACCGAGGTTGCAAACTTAGATCCAGTAATGCTTTGACACTGTAGTGTCCGCGTGTGGTTAACTTCATGGGATTTTAAGATTGGGGCAAATATTCAGCTAGCTGATAGCTGATAGCTTATGCTACCGAGTTTAGAGATTGCTCGCACCGGCTGCTGCTACTCCTCAAGAAAGACTGCACCTTGTTAAAAATATTTAGATAATAGTGGTTAACAATTGAGCCGATCGGTGTAATATAGTTTTACGACCGGCTATCAAGCTAAAGTTTCTTGGTCAAGACAAAAACCAACCGAGAAAAAATCCGTACACCAGTTGAATATTTCAGGACTCAGTAAATGGCTAAAAAGAAAAATATCGAACCCCTTGAAGGCGAAGGTCTGATCAAAAAGGTCAAAGACCTAGAGAACCTTACCAAGGAAGAAAAAGCTAGAGCCTGTGGCTACTACACCGTTACCAAGAACGGCGTAGAACGGGTCAACATGATGAAATTCCTGAATGCGCTGATTGATGCAGAAGGCATTCAGCTAGACGGGAAGCAAAACGGCAACGGACGCGGCGGACGCTCGGCCAGCTATCGGATTAGCGTTCAATCTAACGGCAACTTACTGATTGGAGCTGCCTACACCAAGCAGATGGAACTCCAGCCGGGAGATGAATTTGAAATTTCTCTGGGACGCAAGCACATTCACCTGCGCCAAATCGATCGCGAAGAAGTATCCTAGGCCTTTACGATTTGCTTTGACTTCTTGCTTGAACTGGTTGGTTTGACTTCAAGCATTGACTGCAAGCAGAGAGTTGGCTCTGAAATTTTTCAGTGCGCCTAAAACAGTATGGATTCTATAGATGGCAATGGCTCGACAAAAGCCACTGCCACTAATTTATATTTTCTGAGAATACCTATTCTCGCCCCTCGCTATATCCGTTTGGACAAGCGGGGGATTTTCCGCGTAGCTGTTGAAGAGAAGTCCTGCCGTCATCAGTCATTAGTCCTCAGTCAGAAGGAAGAAGGTTATAACGCAATACTGTTCACTTAACACTATTTATGCCCCGGAGATCCCCCTCCCATCAAGAAAGGTTGTAGGGGGACGAAAGAGAGCATTCTTGTCCCCCCCTGCGCGATCGGGGGGTGCCAGGGCGATCTGTCGATCGACCAAGCGTATTGGGTGATAACGGCTTCGCTCGGAGGGTAAAAAGAGGTCCGAGGGAAGGAGGCAAGAAGTAGCTTGGGTTGAGGTAAGAAACCGAACTTCGCCAAGCAAATGGCCCAGGTATTCTCAGCCAAGAGTGCGCAATATCAGTTAAAAAAAAGAATGCAACTGTCGGCAACCTCCGGGCCCATACAGCATCATTCATCCCCGATTCTCAAATCGAAAAAGGGAAAATCGAAAAATGGAAAATTGACTGACTCGAAGCACACGGCTTCGATCGCCCTACGTGAAATTACAGGCTGAAACAGTTAAAGTGTTAGGGAGCAATTAGTTATACAAGTTTCAAACAAGAATGCAACTGAAGAGCCAACTCCAAACCCTTATCTGATCAGTCATTCCCCAATCTCAAATCGAAAAATCTCAAATCTCAAATGGTATGACCTGCCTATGCCGTTGCCCAGATTCGCCTTTCAAACTTCCCAACCGCCCAGAACCATCCCCCTACGCTGCGTTCTAGTGGCCTCTTTTGTGGTGCAAAGCGTCGCAGCAGTCGGGATTGTCGGGTATCTTTCTTTTCGCAACGGAGAAAGAGCAGTCGAAGATCTCGCCCAGAAATTGATCGCCCAGACGGGGAAGAGAGTTGAAGAACAACTGACTGCTGTTCTCGAAAATACCCACTGGGTAAATCAACTTAACGCTTCGGCGATCGACCGCGCTGAATTAAACTTAAAGTTAGGACAGCCCCAACCTCGGGGAGAGAAGTTCCTGTGGCAGCAAATGCGATCGTTTAAAAGCATTCAGTGGATTTCCCTGGGTTCTGAAAAATCAGGAGAATATCTCGGCATTTGGCGCAACCCGATCGACAACAGCTTGCAAATTGTCGCCGCTAACAAGTCTACCAACTCTCAGAGCATTTACTACGCTACAGACGGCCTAGGCACTCGCACGGCAAAATTAAAGGCAGAACCGAGAACCTACGATGCCCGCCAGCGCCCCTGGTACAAAGAAGCTGTCGCAGCTAACAAACCGATTTGGACGAGCATTTATCCGGGTTTTACTCCCGGGACTGTTTTTATTGCGGCGAGTCAACCGATTCGCGATCGCAAGGGTAAATTGCTGGGAGTTTGTGCGGTAGACTTTTCGCTCTTGGAGCTTCAGCAATATCTCGATCGCCTTAAGTTTAGCCAAACGGGGGAAATTTTCGCGCTCGAACGATCGGGCTTGCTGGTTGCCAGTTCGAGTCAAGAATCACCCTTCAGAAAGATGTCGGGACAGCAGGAACCCCAGCGGCTGAATGTTTTAGATAGCGAAACTCCTGTCATTCGCACCGCAGCTAAGTATTTGTACGAACACTTCGGGGGCTTTGGCGAGATTAAACAGCGACAGCAACTGGAATTTAGCCGAGACGGGCAGGATTATTTTGTGGAAGTGCTGCCGTTTTCTGATAGTTACGGTTTGAAGTGGCCGATCGCGATCGCAGTTCCCGAATCCGATTTCATGGGGCAAGTTAACAGAAATACCCACACTACAATTTTACTTTGTGCGGTGGCGCTGCTGCTATCGACAATTGCCGGAGTTCTGACAGCCCGGTGGGTAACACTGCCGCTGCTGCGGCGAGGGCGAAGCAGCTAAAGATATCGCCCAAGGAGAATTCGATCGCGCTGTTGCTGTGAGTAGGCTGGATGAAGTCGGGGCATTAGCCCAGTCTTTCAACGAAATGGCGGCTCAACTGAAAAAGTCTTTTCAAGCTTTGGCCGCCAGTGAAGAAAAATTTGCCAAGCTGTTAGAAAGCTTGCCCGTTGGGGTGAGTGCCCTGACTCCGACTGGTAGCACTATTTTTATGAATTCGGTGGGAGGAGAGATTACCGGCAAAGGGGCGATGCCCCATACAACCGCAGAAGAGCTCTCAGAAACTTATCAGCTTTATGTAGCAGGAACCGATCGGCTGTACCCGATCGAGGACTCGCCGTTTGCACGGGCTGTGAGGGGTGAAGAAACGCTGGTTGAAGATATGGAAATTCGCCGAGACGGGAAAATTATTCGTTTGCAAGTACGATCCCAGCCGGTGTTTGACGCTGCGGGCAATGTCCTTTATGTGATGATTGTTTTTCAAGATATCACCGATCGCAAACACGCAGAGCAAATATTGGCTGACTACAACCGCACCCTGGAAATTGAAGTAGCCTCGCGCACAACCGAGCTAGCCTCGATCAATGCCCGCTTGGAGATCGAAATTGAGGAGCGCCAGCAAGCTGCAAAAATTATCCGCGCATCGCGGGACTTTAGCTTAAAGATTATCGAAAATTCTCCGATCTTTTTTGTGGCGATCGACCAAACGGGTAAAATCCTGCGGGCGAATCACAGTATGCTGCAAGCTGTGGGCTATACTGCCGCAGAAGTTATCGGCAAAGATTACTTAGCGACATTTGTACCGTTTGGCGATCGAACCCGATTGCACTCGATTTTTAAGGGCATCACAACGAGCCCGCAAACGGTTAACGAGCACCGGATTTTCACAAAGTGCGAATCCGGTGGGGATAGCTGCGCCGCGCGTACTTTGTTAGTTGAGTGGCACGGCACGCCCGTTTTGGATGAAAATGGCAATTTTGACTTTCTTTTTGGATTTGGGATTGATATTGGCGAGCGGAAACAAGCACAATTAGCCTTGCAAAAAAGCGAAGCTCTGTTTCACAAATTAGCGATCACTGTTCCCGGAGAACTTTACATATTCGTGCAGCATCCCGACGGCTCAGTCAAGATGGAATATATCAGTCCTCTGTGCCGAGAAATTCAAGAATTAGAGCCGGAGGAAATCAAGAACAACTCTGCTTTACTCTACGAACAAATGCACCCGGACGATCGCCCCAGCCACTTCGAGGCAATTGTCAAAAGTGCGACTGAGTTCGAACCATTTTCCCACGAATGGCGGATTGTGACAGCATCGGGAAAACTCAAATGGCTGCAAGCTTATGCTCGGCCAGAATTGCGCGAAAATGGAGATATTGTCTGGCACGGCATCATCATTGATATTAGCGATCGCAAACAAGCAGAACAAGAACTCAAACAAGCCGCATTAGCAGCAGAAGCGGCCAACAAAACTAAAAGCATCTTTCTCGCCAACATGAGCCACGAATTGCGAACCCCCCTCAACGCCATTCTCGGCTTCGCTCAATTAATGGAACTCAGCGCTAATTTAAGTTTCCAGGACAAAGAAAATATCAAAATTATTCGCCGCAGCGGAGAACACCTGCTCCAACTGATAAATCAAATCTTAGACTTATCTAAAATCGAAGCTGCATGACACTCTATGCCCAAAAAATCGACTTGTACCGCTTGCTGGGCGACGTGCAAAATATGTTCCTACTTGCCGCAAAAAATAAAGGATTGCAATTAATTATTGACTGCTCATCCAATGTTCCCCAGTACGTAGAAACTGATGAAATTAAGTTGCAACAAGTCCTGATTAATTTATTAGATAATGCGGTTAAATTTACCAAAGAAGGCTCAGTTTCAGTAACAGTATGGCATAATTCAGAAGAAATCCTTACGCCTGAAGGCGAAAAGTTCAATAAATTTGAATGGCAAAAAATGGTGGTCATTCACTTTGAAATTGCCGATACAGGGCAGGGAATTATCCCCGAAGAATTAGACAGTATATTTGAATTATTTGTGCAAAGTTCATCGGGTAAAAAAGTTCAAAAAGGTACAGGCTTAGGATTAAGTATCAGCCGCGAGTTCATCAAATTAATGGGCGGCGACATTACCGCAGAGAGCGAAGTGGGACGCGGCACAGTCTTCAAATTTGACATTCAAGTTGTGACATCAGCCGGCGCTGTTCAAGTCATCAATAAATATGTTGAATTCAATGAGTTATCGGAGATTTCAACTCTTGTACCCAAAAAAATATCTGATAGTTCTGCAATATTTACGCTTGACTCGAAGCCGCAAGTTTCCCCAGAATGGATGAGCAATCTCAAACAGGCAGTCCATCAGGCTGACTTCGACTTGATTGCTAAAATAATTGAGGCAATCCGCAGCGATAATGAGGTTTTTGCCGAAGTTATGATGAAGCATCTATATAATTTTGATTATGCAAAAATCCTCGATTTGATAGCAGAAATTGAGCTGTAGGGTACACCTAATAACTAATAACTAATGACTAATGACTACCCTTGGGCTACGCGAGCGGGCAAGATGACGGCAGGACTGATAACTAATACCATTTTTCCCAAAAAATGCAACAGTATTCGTAGGGTGCGGATACTGCGAAAAATCCCTAAGAAAAGCTCGACAATCTGACGGCGATGCACCTGATCTTATTTGTGGGAGTCGTGCTACACAATTTTTTGAGCTGAGTTAAATGGAGGGTTGTTTACCCACGCGATGTGTAAGGTGCGGATCTATCAGATTGCCGATTAAATTTAGGGATTTTTAGTGGCGACGCACCCGCTCGATTACTGATCTTATTTGTGGGAGTCGTGCTACACAATTTTTTGAGCTGAGTTAAATGGAGGGTTGTTTACCCACGCGATGTGTAAGGTGCGGATCTATCAGATTGCCGATTAAATTTAGGGATTTTTAGTGGCGACGCACCCGCTCGATTACTGATGACTGATGACTGATGACTAATGACTAATCTCGATCTTTTTTGATGGGTTTATGTTGAGAAAAAACTCGACAGTTATTCAGGTCAACCAATAACTGTTCTGCTTGATTATTATCTGACATATTCACGAGATTGTATTGAACATTTTCTCCATAAATAGTTAGAGCTATCTGGCAAACTTCTAAAAAATTAATGAGCCACTGACATTCAGCAGCCGAGTTATCTTGATAGTATTGAATTAATCGAGCAAAACAAAGTTCTAAGTATGTTTGGGAATGTGGCGAAATCAAAATTATTTTGAGCATCATAATTGCTAGTGTTAAAGGATTTAGTTGAGTGGCGCACAGGATAAATAAGGCTGTGGGTTCCCCGGAATTTTCCACAGTCAAACATTTGATTAGATAATTGCAAGTTCTGAGCTGCAAGCCTCTGTTCAAAGTTTCTGCATCATTTTCGGGATGAAAACTATCTAAACTATTAATTATTTGTTGTCGCTCAATATCAGGATAAAAAAAATTATTATGGGAATAAAATAAATACTTAATCAGATATTCCTTAAACTGCTTGTAGGTAATATTTTGACTCTGACTGATAAAAATGTTGGCTAAGCTGCGATAGTTCAAGGAGCCTCGGTTGACCAAAATTATTTTGATTAAACGCAGGGCTTCATCTCCTAAAAGTGTGGGATTATGAGAATTTTTTAATTTGAATGCGGCCGACGGAGAGCGAGATGTATACATTGCTAGGTCAAACTTGTACTTGTCTTTTAGCTGCTGCGACAAGAGTTTGGCAGTTTGGCGTGCTTCGAGGGTGTTTTTAGCATCTAGATATTGAGTGGCTAGCAAATAAGGCTGATAGCGAGAAGTCCAGTGCTTTTCTACGGGCTGGTAGTCGCCGTACTTGAATACAAATAACTTGATGTCTTCATAATCTTGGCTGCTGACAAAGTTTGTCAGCCACACTTTCAGTATTTTGAGACAATTGTCCGCCTGGGGTTCGCTGAGGGTTCTATCGCTAATAATTGTAATTAATTCCCGAGCAAGTTCGTATTTTTTGTGAGTAATCCAGTTATTTAATAAGATGTAACAGCAGCGTTTAAATAAGTTGTTAAATTCTCGTTGAGTGTCAAACTCAATTATTGTGTATAGGGCTTGAATTAATTTGTGGTTAACTGGAGCAATTAGTTCTATAAATATTTTTTTAAATTCCCGGAAAGCTAATTCAGATTCCGAGTTGTTGATGTGATATATAAAAAATTTGTAAATGATATCTTGAGCTGCGGAAACAGTCAGCTCTGATTTTTTTAATTGAGCTGTTGGTTGAGGCGCGAGATCCTCGGACAATATATTGTTTGTGAGATGGGGGAGAACTTTTGACTCTGTGGTTTCGGATTGAGAGGAAACATCCTGAGATGGCATAGCGTCCTCGCTCAGACGATCAATACACTATTATAGTTATCATCGCTGATTGGCAGCTAATAATTTAGTATTTGACTTGACTTTTGTGCAGCTACAGTTAACCCCCCCGATCGCCCTTTTGGTAAGTTGCGATCGAGGGGGTTAATAGTTATTTGTCAAGTATCTGAGGGTATCAAGCAGGGTTTGCTTGAGCTCGTCTTTGCAGCAGGCGGGCGATTTCCGCTTTTTCTACAAGCCCGACGAGGACACCGTTTTCGCGAATGACGGGGAGTTCTTGAACTTTAAGTTGTTCCAGCAGAGTGACGACTTCGAGGAGGGATAATTCTGGTTTGACTGTGGTGGTAAATTCGATCGACTTCACGAGCTCTTTAACTTGAACTTGAGGCCAGCTTCCGGTAGGAATAGTTTTCATGTCGTCAAGATCGATCGCACCTACCAATTGTCCCGCATCGTCGGTAACTAGGAACCGGCGCCAGGTGTGAGTGCTACCGATGACGTAGTTGTTAGCAAATTCTCTGAGGGATAACTTTTCAGGGACGATCGGGCTTTCGGCTGTCAAAGCATCTGCGGCTGTCAGTCCTGCGAGTTCATTTTGGACTGTGGCATACTGTGCAGACTGACCGGCATTTTGCAGCAAGAACCAACCGATTACTAGATTCCAAATATTGCCGAAGATGCCTGTAGCAATGGCAATCCAGCCGATGATTTGACCGACGCGGCTAGCAAAAATTACGCCTTTGTAAGGGTTGCCGGTAATCTTCCAGACGATCGCTTTGAGGATGTTACCACCATCGAGGGGCAAACCGGGAATTAAGTTAAATAAGGCTAAAGCTAGGTTGATGGAAGCTAAAAGTTGGACAATGGCTGCGGCGGGGCCTGTGAGGGCTGCACCGACGCCAATGACAGTTAACAAACCGGCCAAAAATAAGCTGACTAACGGGCCTGCAATGGCGACCCAAAATGCTTCGGCTGGGGTTTTCGATTCTCTTTCTAAATTAGCCAGTCCGCCAAACAGAAATAGCGAAATCGATTTCACGCCAATTCCCTGTTTGATAGCTACCCAACTGTGTCCTAATTCGTGGGCTAAGACGGAAGCAAATAACAGCAGGGCTGCGAATAATCCTAACAGCCACGGTGCTACGGGGCCTAAGGTGGGAAACAGGGCTGCTAGTGCACCGCCGTACTGCCAAGTTACTAAACCCAGAACTAAGAACCAAGAAGCGTTGACAAAAAAGGGAATTCCAAACAGGTTGCCGACGCGAAATGTACCGTTCATAATGGCTACCTCTAATATTATGGGCGAGAGTTTTTTGCTCTCTGTTTCCTGATCGTAACGAAATGTAACTGAGATGTTAATACTTCAACTAGGGTGTTATCCGTCTGTTGAGGTTCGGTTTTGGGAATTGAGGCGGAATTTCCAACTTTGGACATAGTTAAATCTGCTTGTGGGGAGTAGGGGTTGGGCTTCTAGCCCGTCCGAACAGGCAAGATGCCCGCCCGAACAGGCAAGATGGCTGTTCCACAACAGGCAAGATGGCTGTTCCACAACAGGCAAGATGCCCGCCCGAACAGGCAAGATGCCTGTTCCACAACAGTTAAATATTCTTGAGTTATAATGATTGACCCTCACATTACTTTTGGTGCTAGTAATTATGCCAGAATCTTTTTTACTCAGCCGCCTGTTGCTTCAATTCAACAGTGAAACTACGGATATTGTTACTGATTTGTCTGCTGTGGCTTTAACTCCCGAGGGGAATTTGTGGATCGGTTCCGATGAAACGACTTCGATCGAGCGATTGTCGCCTGTGGCGCCTCATGTTTTTGGCAAACACAAGAGATTTGCGATCGCCGATTTTATTGACCTTTCTGCTGAAGCAGGCGAAATCGATATTGAAGGAATTGATTTCAACAGCAATTATCTGTGGTTTGTCGGTTCTCACAGCACCAAACGTAAGAAAGCTCAAGGCCAAGACCCGAACAAAGATATTGAAAAATTAGCACGAATTGAAACAGATGTCAACCGTTATTTGCTAGCAAGAATTCCTGTCAAAAACGGGATTTTGTGCAAGTCAATTTCCCCTCCTAAAAATCCCAAAACCCAACTGACAGCGGGATGCCTTCAGCGGACAAATACGGGTAATTTGCTGACTGACGCGCTCAAAGATGACAGCCATCTTGGCTTATTTTTATCGGTGCCAATTCCGAGTAAAGAAAATGGTTTTGATATTGAGGGGTTGGCGGTGCGGGGCGATCGGGTTTTTCTCGGTTTGCGCGGGCCTGTACTGCGGGGTTGGGCGATAATTTTAGAAATAGAAGTGCAAGAGTCAAAACAGGGAGTTTTAACACTGAAGGCTATTGGTGAAAAAGGCAAGTTTTACAAGAAACATTTTGTCGATTTGAACGGGTTGGGCGTGCGAGAGTTGTGTTTTAACGGTGAAGATTTGATAATTTTAGGCGGGCCGACAATGACTGTATCGGGGGCGATGAAGGTGTTTCGGTTAAAGGGAATTTTAGGGCGTCAGGGCGACAGTATTTCTGGGCTGGATACAGGAGATTTGGACGTATTGTTTGATTTGCCTTTTCAGATGGGTGTTGATAATGCTGAGGGATTGGCGCTGTTTCCTTGTTTGGGCCAGCCGAATTCGCTGTTGGTGGTTTACGATTCGCCGGCGGCGCGGAGAATGGTGCAGGGAAATGCTATTTTTGCTGATGTTTTTAGGTTGGGTTTGTAGTGAGCACTTTAGAGTAGTAGTAGGGTGCGTCAAAACCGGAGATATTTGGAATAATTAATCATATCATGTCCGGTCGATTGACCGAAATAAGTAAGGAACGCACGTGCGGACTTGGGTCCTGGGCCAGAAAGCGGACTTTCGGGCGCACGTGCGTTCCTTTTTTGTGATGGTCATCGACTGGACATGATATCAGCCATAAACTGACGCACCATACAAGTAGGAAGGTGCGTCAGATGTGATTTTTACGAAAATTAATTAGGGATCCACTGACGCACCCTACAAGTGAGATTAATTATCGATCGCATCTTCACCCAGCGGCTTGCTGTAGCGCTTCAATTCATCAATCAATTGAGTATCATTAGAAGCTGTTCTCGCGCCCGCTTCGGCAGCCCAGCGCTTCAAATCTTCAATTTGCGATCGCGCGATCGCAGCTAATGGTACAGTATCCTCGATCGACCTCAAAACATCCTCCGTCCTCAAATCCCGGCGCTGCCCGTTCACAAAAGTGCCAAAAGCGCGGTACAATCCATCAATCACCACTTGCTCAATTTCCGCACCGCTAAAATTCTCAGCAGACTTCGCCAAAATTGCCAAATCAAAATCGCGCAATCTACTCGGGCGCAAACGCTGTAAATGCACCTTAAAAATATCTTGTCTTTCCGATTCCGAGGGCAAATTCAAAAAGAAAATCTCATCAAACCTGCCCTTTCTCAGCAACTCTGCGGGCAAAATCCGCACGTTATTTGCAGTGGCGACAATAAACACCGGGCTGGTTTTTTCCTGCATCCAAGTGATCAAACTGCCGAATACCCGGCGCGAAGTTCCCGAATCGCCGTCGCCACCGCTGATAATGTTGCCGAAGGCTTTATCTATTTCATCGATCCACAAGACGCAAGGTGCGATCGCCTCTGCCAATTGTATCATTTGCCGGACGCGGCTTTCGCTTTCCCCGACAATGCCGCCGAACAATCTGCCAGTATCCAAGCGCAGCAGCGGTAAACGCCATTCACAAGCAATAGTTTTCGCCGATAAAGATTTGCCCGTTCCTTGAATTCCTACTAACAAAACGCCCTTAGGATTGGGTATACCGTAGCGGCGCGCTTCATCAGTAAAAGCATCTTGCCGCATCTTTACCCACTGCTTCAAATTCTCCAATCCGCCCACACTTTTTAAGGATTCTCGGGAGTTGCAAAACTCCAAAATTCCGGTTTGGCGAATTGCTTGCTGTTTCTCTTCCAAAACTCCGTCAATATCTGACTCGTTGATTTGCTGTTTGGCGGCCAAAGCTTTAGCTAAAACCCGCCCGATGCGAGCGCGGCTCAAACCTTGACAAGCTTTAACTAATTGTTCCTTTACTAAGCCGCTAACTTGCAACTGTTCCGGCTTTTCCACAACGTGGGAAATTAAATGATTGATTTCTTGGATGTTGGGTAAAGGGAAATCAATTACTGTTACTTCTTCTTTCAATTCCTCCGGCAATTCTAGCGCGTGAGAAGTGAGGACGATCGTTTTTTTGCTGCGCTTCAATTCCCTGTTTAAATTGCGCAATTCCCGGACTACTGGGGCATTTTTGTCGGTGTAGGGAGCTCTCAAAATTGGGTGCAAGTCCCGCAGTACAAATAGAGTATATTCTTCGACAGCGGTCTTGCCGATGCGATCGAGGGCCGCCATTACTGAACCTTTCCCAGAACCGTTATCCTCCCAGCCGCGCACAATATCCCAGAATAATACTCGGCGCGCGGGTGTTACTTGCAGCGCTACTTGGGCAATTACGGCTTCGACTGGTTCTTCTTCGGCGCCGACAATGTACAGCAGGGAGTAGCGGGCGCGAATCATCAAATCTAGTCGCTTGATTAGTACCTCGAAAGGGTTATTATTATTGCCCTTTACGGCATCATATTCTCTAGGCTGTGGGTATTTTTCTGTCATTTTATTTGATATCTTAGATGTAAATTAAACTTTGTTAAATATTTGGTTTGTAGTCAGGACTTTAGTCCTTCTTAAGTATTTAATCGGAGTCAAGGCTTGTAGTCAGGACTTTAGTCCTTCTAAATAATTTAAACGGACTAAAGTCCGTACTACGAACGAATTTTGAAATTAGA
>NZ_JAUBUN010000003.1:0-34591 GCF_036702665.1 Microcoleus sp. Aus8_D2 | reverse complement strand
GTTTGTAGTCAGGACTTTAGTCCTTCTAAATAATTTAAACGGACTAAAGTCCGTACTACGAACGAATTTTGAAATTAGATCGGCATCCAGGTTTGTAGTCAGGACTTTAGTCCTTCTAAATAATTTAAACGGACTAAAGTCCGTACTACGAACGAATTTTGAAATTATAACAGAATAGGGATAATTTGGCTACTTAGCAACTTTTCTGGCTTGTTTCACCATATCAATCAGAGTGTGGTGGGCATCTTCGGCATCTGCTAAAGTGCGATCGAACTTTACTCTCACAGGTACTGTTTCGCCGTTGACTTGAGCGGTTAAATCCATGCCGTTGGCATCGATAGAGAGCATTTGAGCGGATGTCGCCTCGGGTTTGCCGCCGTAGGCTTGAGCGTACAAAACTACGGCGCTAGCGTGATCGTCGTTCATGTGGGTGCAGATGCGATCGCTAATTTCGGTCGAAAACTGGTCTGACATGGGGATTCCTCATATGCAATTATCGATCGATTGTACTGCGATCGGTCAGACAAATTCGCAGTTGACCAATTACTTCACAATTTGCTAATATTGAAAAACATATTTTTGTTTGTAGTAAGGACTTTAGTCCAGAAACCGGGTTTTTACGATAAGACGCATTGTCACCGAGAGATTCTCTAAAAACCCGATTCCTTTAATCGGAGTGCGTAAATCCTGAGAATGCTTCCTGTTCATTGCTGTTTAAAGGCGAGACAGTTTATCATAATTAGCAACTAAATAGAATTTAAGCAACCTGCCATGCTGTGGACGCCCGGACAAATCCTCAAAACTCGCCCCTACCGTATCGACACCATCCTCGGACAAGGAGGATTCGGCCTTACCTACAAAGCAACGCACTTGCAACTCAACTATCAAGTTGTCCTCAAAACACCGAATCTGAGTTTGCAAAATGACCCGGAATACGCCAACTTTGTCCGCAGATTTATCCGCGAAGGGCAAATCTTAGCCAAATTTTGCCAAAACGCGCATCCTGGAATTGTCCGCATTAGCGATTTGTTTGAGGAGAAAGGCCTTTACTGTTTGGTAATGGATTTAGTCGTCGGGCAAAGTTTATGGGATACTGTACAGCAGCGAAGAAGACTCCCGGATACGGAAGCAGTAGCGATTATCCGCCAAATTGGAGAAGCATTAATTGACATTCATCAAGCAGGAATCGTGCATCGAGATGCCCATCCGGGTAATATTATGTTGCGCCGCAACGGGCAAGCTGTGTTAATTGATTTTGGCCTTGCAAGTGAATTAATTCCAACTGTTATTAGCAGCAGGCATCCTCATAACCCTGCTTTTGCTCCTTGGGAACAGCATATGGAAGGTAGTGGAAAACCAACGGTTGATATTTATGCTTTAGCTGCTTCTTTGTATTATGCGGTAACGGGACAAGTGCCAACGCCTTCTTTACAGCGACAATTTAAAAATATAGCATTGCCACCTGCGAAAAATTTTGGGGTGAAAGATTGGGTGAGTTTAGCAATAGAAAAAGGGATGGCATCCGATCCGCAAAAGCGGCCGCAGTCGATGAAAGATTGGTTGAGTTATTTGCGGGAACCGATTCCGCCAACAGTTGCGAATGTTTCGGTACAGCTTAAATCGGCGCGGGGTGTTGACTATACTCGTCTGCGGGATTTATTGGCGGCGGGGAAGTGGAAAGATGCAGATGAGGAAACAGTAAAGGTGATGCTGAAAGCTGCTAGACGGGAGAAGGAAGGTTGGTTGGAGCCGAACTCGATCGAGAATTTTCCTTGCGATGATTTGCGGACGATCGACCAATTGTGGGTAAAATACAGTCAGGGTCGCTTTGGCTTTAGCGTCCAGAAAAAAATCTGGTTGGAAGTTGGTGGTAAAGTTGATTATGAGACTGATTGCAAGCTGGGCGATCGTGTGGGTTGGCGAAAAGGAGGTTCGTGGTTGAATTTTACTGACTTAACCTTTAATAAAACAGCACCGTGCGGCCACCTCCCACAGGGTGTGGGGTGGGGGTTGGTGGGGACTGGTGCTTGTGATTTGCTGTTTCTCTTCTCTCGCATGGAGCTATGTGCGGGGGGGAGGAACATTTGGAGGACTTCGGGGGGTTTCTTCTGATGATGTGGGCGGGGATGATTCGATTCTGAAGCCCTTGAATGTCCTTCTCTCGCATCGAGAGCTGTAAGCTGTAATCTATAGCGATTTTGGCCCCTTGTCAAGTCTTTTTTTGAGAACCTTTTTCTACGAAGTTATCAGCTTTTGGTCATTTCATTACCTGCTACGCGGGGGTTTACTCTTCAAACAACAGACTCGCGAAATTCGGGTGATAGCAATTGGCCAACACAAACGGTTTGGGGCTCAGAAACTGGGTTTTTTACGAAATATTCGGTTGTAGCCAGCAGATTCGGTAAAAACCCGGTTTCTTTGGTCAGTGCGTCACTCCTAATCTACTCTAAAGTCGAGAAACCTGGAGGACTTACGCATGAGATCAGAAACCGGGTTTTTGACAAAAATACTTCGCTTTCACGCGCAGATTCGGCCAAAAACCCGGTTTCTCTAGTCGCAGCGCGTCGAAAATATTAATAATTTATGCTATACTTAACTTCTAGTTTTTAACCCCAGATTCACCTATGCCAACTTTAACTGATATTGGCACTCTCATCATTTCCACACCAGAAACCTGTGGAAATCGCCCCCGCATCGCAGGCACTAGAATAACAGTTCAACGAATCGCAGTTTGGTACAAAATGGGGATGAAACCCGAAGAAATTATTGCAGAAATTCCCCACTTAAATTTAGCACAAGTTCATGCAGCATTAGCTTACTACTACGCTAATAAAGAGCAGATAGATGCCGATATTGTAGCTGAAGAAGCTGAGTGCGATCGCTTAGCCAACGAACACAAAGCGGGGAGTTAATCTTGAGCCAAATTCGTTTATATTTAGATGAGGATATTCTCGAACGCTCCCTAGTCAAAGCGCTCCGAAGTGCAGGTATTGATGTAGCTACCACTGCTGAAGCTAATAATCTCAGTTGCACTGATGAAGAGCAATTAATATGGGCAACTGCCCAAGGGCGAGTTATCTATACTTTGAATGTGGGAGACTTTTGTCGCTTGCATAAAATTTATATGGAACAAGGTCAGGAACATTCAGGAATTGTAATGGGCAGACAAAGTTATTCTATTGGGGAACAATTGCGAGGATTTTTGAGGTTAATTTCTACAAAGTCAGCAGAAGAGATGATCGCTCAGCAAGAGTTTCTGGGAAATTATATGGACTAGCAATAATCCTTGTCAGCATCCATAGAGATACTCATATACCCTGACTTCTTAAAGAAGTCAGGGTATATGAGTATTCTATCGTACAAACGGCACAGCCTAACTAAAAGATCGATCGTCAAACGGCAATTCATCAAACAGCGAATCAATATCAGCCTCAGAATTCGCAACAGGGGAATTAGCGCGAGATGCCGGCGGCTTAACAGAATTCACCTCGGCTGCTGATAACTTGGCCGCAGGTTCCGATTTCGGTAACTTAACTACAGGTAATTCTCCACCATTGTCTCCGTTTTTGCTGGTTTGATTCCACATCATCATTCCCAGCAAACCGTCTACCAAACCGCCGCCGCTACCGTTGCCGCTAACTGCAACATCCGGTACAACTCGCACGTTGCGATCGCCTATAATTTGCATTAACTGCAAAGCCGTATAACCGGAACCGCCCAAAGCCACAACACCCGCGCGATAAGCTTCCGCTTGAGCATTTCCCTTCACCCGAATCGACTCAGCCTCGCCTTGAGCTTGTTTTACCTGAGAATTCGCTTTTAACTCAGCAATCTTCACGCCTTGTTCCGATTTCACCATCTCTTGCTGAATCTCGGCCAAAGCAGTTTCTCTGACCAATTGTTGCCGCTGAGTTTGGGCTATTTGCTGCACTTCATACGTCTTGCACTGTTCCTCGGCAATTTTGCGATCGGTTTGAGTTTGCATCAACTCGGCGGGCGGCAAAATATCCCCGATCAAAGTATCAATTGCTTGCACGTCGTAGGTACGCAAAGCTGCTTTGATATATTCGGCGGCTTCCGCTTGTCTGCCGCTGCGGGCGGAGAGAAAATCTAGGACAGAATAAGCTTGAGCTGAATTGCGGAAATAATTGCCGATTGTCGGCTGCAACACGTGGTCTACTAAATTTTGCATCGAGCCGACGCGAGAGATGACTTTCGGAGCATCCAAAGCTCCCACGTGAATGATTTGAGCTACTTCTAAGTCGAAGGCAAAACCGTCTTGGGAACGCACTGTTAAAGATGAAAGTTTAGAGTCGTAACTGTGCCGTTCTGTTTTACCCGACCAGTTCAATACAATATTAGTAGTTGGCACTAATTCTACTTTTAAAATGCGAGTGTTCAGCGGATGTTTCCCCGGATAAAGAGGTGTCACCCACACGCCTTTGTTGCCGACATTTACTAAGTTTCCGTGGGTGAAAGCTGCGCCGCTGACATCTTCTGAGGTTTTGCCGACATAGGAAATCACGGCGCCCACATAGCCGATCGGGATTTCGGTCATCGCCACCTGGTCAACCCCTACAAACCAAGGGTTTAAGTTCCAGGAACCGGACAGCAAAACCTGTTCCTGCAAGCCGCGCCGCCCGCCACCGCTGATAAATTTTTGGGCGTTTTGGAAGTTGTCGTGATTCGGAATAATCGGGCCGGCAATTTCGCCATCTTGAATGGGAACGCCGTCATAAGTTGTCACAATTCCTACTTTATCCGGCGCAATTTTGTAGAGCTTCAACTGTTCGGCTGTCATTCCGTGTTTGGGAGCGTTAGCTGCTGTGATTACGGTAAATAATGCCGTGTTAATTCGATAGCTGCCGCCCGTCAATATTCCGAGTTGCCGACCTTTTTCGCCGCCTGCTTTCAGAAATTTACGAGCATCTTGAAAATTGTCGCATTCTGTGTATTTACCGAGAATTCGCTGCGGCGGAATCGACTCGCCACCTGCTGCGATAATCAGGGCAATTTCACCTTGGGGAACTACTGTTAAAGATTCTTTGCGGACGTTGTATTGCAAAGGCCAATAACCCCAATGCCAACCGGGAGGTAATGTATCGGCTTGATATCCAGCTTCACCGTTTAAGGCAATTAAATCGCCTGCGGGTAAAGATTTGCCGCCGAAGCTAAACTTTTTGCTGACAATGCCAACTTCGCGATCGCCAATTACGACTAATCCACCAAAAAATAACGGCAGCACTAGAATAATTATCATACCGCCGATCGCGATCGGGATAACTCCACCCCCATCGAGCTGCATTGTCTGCACGGGAACCGTGGTGCGTAACTGCCCTAGCTGCGAACTATAATCGGGTTTGGTGGCTAGTTGGATCGAGGTTTGAGTTGGGGGAGGGATATCGCCACTAGCTAATACCGGCGAGGGTTTCAAACTGGTTGTTGCACTAAGTGCTAAAGACGCCGAAATGGCGGCTGCTAACTGTTTTAAAACTCGAACTTGGACTTGAGATTTGGGCAAAAGTGAATCAAGCATTTTTTTGATAAGAGCTAATTTGTCCTATTAGCTCTACCTTAGCTCTGCTCAAAAGTTTTGAGGTAAAACTTAAGCTCTTATTTTTCATTACTTGCAGTCATAATAGTCATAGTTATGAGTATAAATACTGACAAATAAACTACAGGCTGACAATCCCCCGTTTTAAGGCAGTAATGGCGGCTTGCGTGCGATCGCCAACTCCCATCTTGGTCAAAATATTGTTGATGTGAAACTTGACTGTGCTTTCGCTGACGTGCAGCACTTGACTAATTTCGTGGTTGCTTTTACCGCCGACGATCAGGCGGAGGACTTCTAATTCGCGATCGCTCAAGGAGGGCCCGCTGAGGCGATCGGCCAACTTCACACCCACCGCCAGCGGAATATACTTTTTACCCTCAAAAACAGCCCGAATTGCTGCCAAAAGTTCCTCCGGTTCCGCATCCTTAAGCAAATAGCCCTTAGCACCAGCTTGCAAGCCGCGATAGATGTTTTCATCGCCGTCATAAGTCGTCAACACCACAATTCGCGCCCTAGAAAACTCCCCACAAATCGCAGAAATGGCCGCGACTCCATCCATTTGAGGCATTCGCAAATCCATCAGCGCTACATCCGGCTGATGTTGGCGAAACATTGTCACAGCTTCCTCGCCGTTGCTGGCTTGCGCCACAACTTTCATATCCGATTCGTTTTCTAACAACGCCACTAAACCTTGCCGCACAATATAATGATCGTCGGCAATTAAAACGCGAATAATATTGGATTCGTTAGTCATGGTTTCCCTGTTAATCTTATGAAAGAGGCTATGAAAAGAAACCCGGTTTCTCAAGCCCCGACGTTATGGAAAGAAGTTTCTCAAGCCGCGACGCTAGGGAAAGAAACCGGGTTTCTACGAAAACTTTGGGTGGGTAACGAGATATCTCCAAAGAAACCCGGTTTCTCAAGCCCCGACGCTAGGGAAATAAGTTTCTCAAGCCCCGACGCTAGGGAAAGAAACCGGGTTTCTACGAAAAATTTGGGTGGGTGACGAGGTATCTCCAAAGAAACCCGGTTTCTCAAGCCCCGACGCCAATCCGGTTACTCCCGATTAATTGAAATTATAACTTCCGTTCCATCTCCCGGCTGACTTTTGATATTCAATTGTGCATTAATACGTCCCGCACGTTCTCTCATTCCCAATAAACCAAAGCCATTACTCAAACAAATACTTTTCATATCAAATCCCTGTCCGTTGTCTTTCACCTGCAAAATAAACTTCGATGTTTCATAAACCAAATTAATTTTTATTTCCGTAGCCTTGGCATATTTAAAAGCATTTGTCAACGCTTCCTGCCCAATGCGTAACAGGTTATTTTCCACCTCTAAGGGCAAAGGATAACTCATCCCAATTACTTTAACAATAGTGCCCGTATCAGTATTATAGGACATTTGTTTCGCAATGTATTTGAGAGCGCTATACAAATCGCCATCTTCTAACAGTTGCGGGCGCAAAGATTCTACGGAACGGCGCGCTTGAGCAAGTCCAGAGCGAGCCAGTTCGCACACTGTTTTGATATGTCCTTGTGCTTGTTCTGGATTTGCTGTTATTACCCGTTCTGCGACTCCCAAATGTATGATAATGCCTGTAAAAGTTTGGGCTAAAGTGTCGTGAATTTCCTGCGCCATCCGGTGGCGCTCTTCCAGAATATTTTGGTCGATGAGTTGTCGAGAAAGCCTTCTGAGCCGCAATTGATTTTCGACGCGCACTAAAACTTCTTGTTGTTGAAAAGGTTTGGTAATGTAATCTATGCCGCCCACAGAAAATGCTTTGACTTTATCAAATATCTCCTGCAAAGCGCTGATAAAAATTACTGGGATATCCTGACTGCGCTCACAAGATTTAAGTTGTTCGCAAATTTCATAACCGTCCATTTGAGGCATCATAATATCGAGTAAGATTAAATCGGGTAAATGGGACTGGATAAAGTTGAGAGCTAATTTGCCGCTTGGGGCTAGGTGAACTTTATACCCAGCGGCTGATAGTATCCCGCTTAAAAGTTTTAAGTTGTCAGGACTATCATCAATAATTAAAATACTTTCTTGGCGGGTCATATTGAGGTTTTTGTTCATGTTTTATCCCTCAATGTGTGGATTAAATTTAGCAACTGTTCGTACTGAAAATTTTTAATACAAGTTGCGATCGCCCTAGCTAAGGGCTGATTGATTTCGCGGATTTGACCGATCGCTATTTGCATCTGTTCCAAATCGAGATTGCTAATGGCTTGCTGGAGGTTGGCTACTAACTCAGGAGGCAGTGCAGAAAAGGCGGCTTTTGTCAATACATTTACTTCATTTTCTGGGAAACTGGGCGCAGCATTTAGTTCTTCAAAGATGAATCGCACTCCGATATGTTTGTGCAGGGCATCAAATATGTTGGCTTCTCTAAATGGTTTGCGAATAAAATCATCGCATCCGGTAGAAAGAACCACGGCTTTTTCTTCCTCAAAGTTGCTTGCTGTTATCGCCACAATTGCTGTAGCTTGACCTTGGATTCCCTCCCCGTCGCTCTTAGAAAGGGGTTCGATCCCCCCCCCGCCCCCCTTAAAAAGGGGGGAGCTAGATGATGCTTTTGAGCCTTCTGGGCTGCCCTTAGAAAGGGGTTCGATCCCCCCCCCGCCCCCCTTAAAAAGGGGTTCGATCCCCCCCCCGCCCCCCTTAAAAAGGGGGGAGCCAGATGATGTTTTGGCTTTAATTTGTTTGGTTGCTTCATAGCCATCCATCACCGGCATCCGCAGATCCATAAAGATTAAGTGCGGTGCATATTGCTCCCACTTTTCTATTGCTTCTATCCCATTTTTGGCTTCGTAGATTTCAAAACCCAAGGGGGAAAGCAGTTTAACTAGCAGTTGGCGGTTGTCCCAACGATCGTCTGCAATGACAATTCGATAGCGAGGTTGATCCGGTGCGATCGCAATTACTCGCCTGCTGGGCTGTTCCGGTGGGCGATCGGCACTTTCGACAGCATTAACTTTTATGTCAAATTTGAATGTTGTACCGACTCCCGCACGAGAGTTAACAGTCATTTCACCGCCCATTAACTGCACAAAAGAACTGGCAATTGTCAAGCCTAATCCGGTTCCTTGTTGGGATTTTTCCCCGGTTTGGGTTTGCACAAAAGCTGCAAATAGCTTGTCTAATTCACTAGCATCAATTCCCTCTCCCGTGTCTTCAATTTCAAAGCAGATATGCTGAGCCGACTCCTGATTTGTGATTCTCACATCAATGCCGCCTTGGGAGGTAAATTTAATCGCGTTAGAAAGCAAGTTAATCAAGATTTGGCGCAATTTTATTTCATCAGTCCGCACGTATTGCGGAACATCTGACGCCCGCTCTACTAATAACTGCAATCCCTTATTTTCTGCTTGCAGTTGAAACATATCTTCGATGTCGTTTAGCAGGCGGTGGAGGTCAAAGTTAGTCTCGTTGAGCGTGGCGCGTCCGGCTTCTATTTTGGACAAATCTAATACTTGGTTAATTAGTGCGAGCAAATGTTCGCCACTGCGGGTGATAATGTTCAGGTGTTCTTGCTGTTCCTGAAATAGGTTAGAACCGCGATTCATTAGTTGGGAAAAACCGAGAATTGCATTGAGGGGAGTTCGCAATTCGTGGCTCATATTTGCGAGGAATGTACTTTTTGCTTGGTTGGCTGCTTGGGCTGCGGATTCGGCTCGTTGGCGATCGATGATTTCTCGCTGTAGTTCAAATGTGCGATCGCTCACTTGCTGTTCTAAGGTGCGGTTGTAGTCGGCTAGCAGCTTTTCGGCTTGTTTGCGATCGGTGATATCTGCAAAAGTGGCGATCGCGTAATTAATCTTACCAGTTTCATCCACAATGGGCGTACTGGAAACTTCCAAGGAAACAATCTTATCAGGTCGGTGCAACTCCATATCGTCTACTTTGATTGTTTCACCCCCTAAAGAGCGCACAATGGGCATTTGGTGCGTGGGATATAACTGGTTCGTTCCTGCGAGATAAACTTGACCAACTTCTGCTAATTGCTCGGAATTTGCTGCGGGTATAGTCGGAATGGCGCTTAGTTGATGCGCTGTGCGATTTGCATAGGTGATTTGTCCGGTGGTGTCGTGCACGCTTACGCCGATCGGCATTGCATCGATAAATTGAGTCAGCCGGCTTTCGCGTTCCTTGACTTGGGCGTAGAGTTGAGCGTTCGTAATGGCGATCGCGGCTTGTCCCGATAGCAATTGTAACACTTCCAGGCGATCGTCCGTAAAAGCTTGGGCGGTGAGGTTATTTTCGAGATAAACGATCGCACTCAGTTGACCTTGATTCATCAAAGCTGCACACAAAATAGATTTAGTTTGATGCGCTTTAATGTAAGGATCGTTGGTAAATTGTCCCTCGCGGCTGGCATCATTTAGCACTAAATTTTCTTGACTGCGAGCGACATAATTGATAACGGCTTGGCAAAGATCCGGGCAGTTTTCAATCGGAATCGATGGCAATACTTGGATGCGAACGCTATCTACTGCGCCTTCAGCTTTCACCAGCAATTTTCCTTGATCTTCTAAAATCAAGTATCCCGTTTGCGCCCCCACATTTTCAATCAAAATCTTCATCAGTTTGGACAGTAAATCATCCAGGACGATTTCGCCAGCAATCACCTCTGAAGCTTTCATTACTGTATCGATATCCAAGGAAGAACTAGAACGGCTGCCCGTGGTTGATATAGTTGTTGAAATGGGTTTATTTGTCGGTCGATCGATCGCAAATAATTGCGGGTATCGCGTTTCTAAATCTTTGACTTTAGCCGCCGCACCCCAGAGTTGATAGCAGTAACGAGCTTCCTGCATATAAGCTTTGGCTGTTAATTCTTTCTCCCTGGATAAATAAAACTTGGCTGCGAGTTCGTAGGCGAGGGCGGCTTCATGGATGTATTCGTGTTCTTTGGCGAGGGAAATCGCGCGATCGTAAAAGTCGATCGCTTGTGTATCTTTGCCAATAACCCGATATTTTTCTGCCTCAACTAGATTAAATTTGTGCGAGTGATTCATCGGGGCATGATCCGCCCATTTTTTGAGTTTTTTCTGATTAGCTGCGACCTTTTTTAAATATTGCTTTTGTTCTAGTTGAGAAGCATCAGAATATAATGAAAGCTGAGCCAGCGACTCATAAAAATAACAGTATGACACTTGAAGAACTCCACTAGCACTCTCTACATACTGCATTGTAGAAGCTGCATTTGATACAGCTTCAGCATATTGCCCAAATAAATAACAAAGAATCATTTTATAAAAATGCAGGGCAAAAATCGAAGTGCCATCGTTCGCTTCAGTTAACAATTGCAGCGCAGTCCGCTCGTCATAGGCACTGCCAACTAAATAGCAGGGATTTTCCGATTTACCTAATAAATTAAAAACCGACTGCTGTAATGGTTTAATCTGCCAAACAATCGGGTCAAATTTTAACTGTTCGATCGCATCGCGATAAATAACAATATCGCGTTCCAGTCCCGACAATTCCGAACCGACGAGGTACGAATAACCGCAGTAAGTTTGAGCAGCACAAGCAGTTTCTTCCACTAGACCTGTTTCCAATCCGCTTTTGTAAGCCTCTAACAAAGATGGTAAAGTTTCTTTCGCTGGCGCTTTCCAGTGATGGATGAAGTCATTAAATGGTTCGAGGACTTTAGCTTTTAATTCTGGTTTGTTAAATTGCTCCAACATCCTCAATGCTAGTTGACCAAATTTATAACCATCTTCAATATCTCCCACCACTCCGCACAAAATTAATCCATAAACTGTATAGCCATGGAGAGACTCAGGATAGTTGCCATACTTTACAGATAAAATCACCTGCTTAAACACAATTAAAGGCATCAGTTGAGGGGCAAAGCCATAGGTGGCAGTAGTCATAAATGACAAGATACGCAGTGCAGCTTGTTTAGCAGGATCGCTTCCTTGAGGTAGATTGGCTAAATCCTCAATGCGTTTCCCAGCTAGGGTTAACTTAACTTCCAGCAATCCTATTATGCTATCTAGATTATTAGGCTTTGCGGGCAGTTTTACTCCCAACTCCCTCAGAATTTTTAGCCCCATATTAACTGCCAGATCTGGTTGATTTTGGGCAGCATGAGTAGCCATTTTTACTTCTATTACTTTGACTCGATCGACCTCTGTTTTAGCATTTTCTAGTACAACAGCACCTAAACTTTCCATATGCTCAAAATCGCCCAAAATGTAAGCTAGCTCTGCGGCTTGTTGATGCAATTGCAAGCTGAGGTTGTATTGTGCCAGCCAACAGTTTTCTCCCAGCAAATTTATGCCTGTTTGCAGGTAGTTAAAAGCTGGCTGATAAGCTGCTGATGCCTTGGCTTTATTGCCAGCAATCAGATTTAATTGAGCTAGTTCATCTTTTGCCGATCGATCGCTAATTAATGAGGTGGCGAAATTCAGTTGATTAACAATGTCAAATATTTTTTCTTCCCGGCGCTCTTGAGAAGTATTTTGCAGCAGCATTTGCCCAATTTGTCTGTGGACGATCGGCTTATCCTGTTCGGCAATTAGCGAATAAGCAGCTTGCTGAATTCTGTCGTGGACGAATTTGTATTCTAGCGATTGACTGCTGGGTAATTTACCTACAATTTCTAATTCCACATCTCCCATATTCCCCAGCAACACGACTAAATTTTCCGCAACTGCTACATACAAATCATCTGCCGTTTCTCGCAGCGATTTTTGACAAAGCGAAGCTAGAGTTTTTACATCAAATTGATTGCCAATGCAGGCTGCTATTTTTAACTTTTCCTGCGCATTCTCCGGCAGTATTTGAATTTTGCTAGACATCAATTCGACAACATTATCAGTGAATCCCCTGGCTTGAATTTCCCCTAAATCCCATTCCCATCTGGCAGCGGTAAAGTCAAATTGTAACAACCCTTCCGTATAAAGCGCTTTAAGAAATTCGTTCATAAAGAAAGGATTACCACCAGTTTTCAACAGCACTAACTCAGCCAGGGCTATGACTCTTTCCTGACGGCAGTTCAGCGCATCGGAAATCAATTGAGTGACGGTGGGCAAATCCAAAGGTGACAGGAAAATGCGATCGACACTGACTTTATTTTTGATAATTTCTTCAATTGTCAAGTTTAACGGATGAGCGGGAGAAACTTCGTTATCTCGATACGCGCCAATTAGAAACAAACCAGGTGTCCTACCGTTCATTAACAGTTCGATTAACTTGAGAGAAGCGCCATCAGCCCACTGCAAATCGTCTATGAATACAGTCAGAGGATGTTCTGGTTTAATAAAGACTGTAATGAAATTCTGAAACACTAAATTAAAGCGATTTTGGCTTTCGCTCAGCCCAACCTCTGGGACTGCTGGTTGCTTGCCGACGATAGATTCTAGCTCGGGAATCACATCAATGATTACTTGACCGTTGCTCCCTAAAGCTGTTAATAATTTTTGCCGCCACTCTTGAAGCTGTAGTTCACTTTCTGCTAACAGTTGCTTGACTAATTCTCGCAGGGCGCTGACAACAGCACTGTAGGGAATATTGCGCTTGTACTGGTCGAATTTCCCGGAAATGAAATAGCCCCGTTTTTGAGTTATCGGTTTATAGAGTTCTTGCACGATCGCGCTTTTGCCAATGCCAGAATAACCCGCAATCAGAAACATGGCGCTTTGCTCGGAAGCTCGATCGAAAGCAGTTAAAATAGTGGCAATTTCTCGCTCTCTGCCGTAAAGTTTTTGCGGAATTTGAAATTTATCGGAAATGTCTTGACAAGCTAACCGAAAAACTGATATTGTATTAGAGTCGTGCAATTGATTCAAGCATTTTTCTAAATCCGCTTTAATGCCCAAAGCACTTTGATAGCGCTCCTCAGCATTTTTCGCCATTAACTTCATGACAATATCCGAAATAATTTTCGGAATTTCTGGATTAATCTCAGATGGAGATAAAGGCTGTTTTGCAATATGGCTGTGTACCAATTTCAGCACATCATGAGTGTCAAAAGGCAGTTGGTGGGTTAGCAGTTCGTAAAAGGTGGCGCCGAGGGAATAAAAATCAGTGCGGTAATCAAGACTGCGGTTCATTCTGCCGGTTTGTTCCGGCGACATATAGGCGAGAGTTCCCTCTAAAACGTTGGGATTTTTTAGGCTGTGATTCTCTCGCGTTAACTGTGTAGAAATGCCAAAGTCGATGATTTTTAGCTGGCGGGTATCTGGATTGAAGACGATATTTGAGGGGTTGATGTCTTTGTGGATGATGTTGGCTGCGTGAATTTGTCCTAAACTGTCAGCGGTGGCGATCGCAATTCGTAACACTTCTTCGAGAGTAAATTTTTGTTGCTGCATCCAAATTTTCAAAGATTCGCCGCCAAAATCCTCTAAAAACATCACCAGCGTGTTTTGATATTGCTGCAAATCGTAGGCTTTGATACACCCCGTCAGGTTCAAAGATTGCGTAATCTTATACTCTGTGCGGTAGCGGGCGAGTTCTTGGGGTGTGGGATAATTTTCTTTCAGGACTTTGAGGACTACGGGTCGATCGCGCGATCGGCTAAATGCTCGGTAAACCAGGGAATTCGCACTTTCGTAGATTTGACTTGTGACTTCAACGCCAGGAATAGTCAGCATATTCACCCTGCGGTCAACTGTGGAGTCGAACATAGCATAAATATGCCGATCGCACAAGACGTGCGCCAGCAGTCGAGCTATTTTAGATTTTAGATTTTAGATTTTAGATTATCTCGGCACGGGTGGTCAGAAACCGGGTTTTTTAACTAAATATTTGCTTAAAACCTTCAATCTCGGTTAAAAAACCCGGTTTCTTGGTTCCTAGGGCGTCCGCGATTATACATTTGACTCCACAGCTTAAATTTGAGAAGCCAAGACAGGTTTCCCAGTCAAAATAACCTGTTCGATAATATCAGCAGCTTTTTTGACTCCGCCCGATCGCGCGTTAGCGAAGCCCGCCCCTACGGGAGGCTCATCAACGAAGAGGATCCCCCTTGCATCTGGATCGCCCTTTGTTTGTACGAATCTTGTGTCAGCACTGTCTCAATTGTCGATCGCAGTTTAGCAACACTCAACTCCTTCAAAGAAACCACCTCACCAACACCAGTATAAGCAATCCGCGCCGCAATTCCCGGCTGGTCGTTAGCAACAGGAATTGCCACTAATGGTACTCCATAGCTCAACGATTCCAAAGTCGTATTCATCCCAGCGTGAGTAATCGTCAGAGCCACTTTTTGCAATTGTTCCTCCTTCAATTGAAACTTGGTCTACGAGTAGAGCTTCTATACCAGATTGTTTAATAGCGGTTGGCCCGGCCCGTCTCTGAGAATAGCATCTAATCTTTTATGACCTGGTTTAAGACTATGTTGCAAAGCAGCGAGTCCGCTGAGTTTTCCTCGTTGGGTAAACTCTTCTGCATTTGAACCGAGGGGAAACTCATCTTCAGCTAATGGCTTAAATTCTAATCCGCTGGCTAAGGTGTTCGATCGAGCATCGAGGAAGCCCACTACTATGACTCGATGGCCTCGGCGAAGCAATTCACAGCCTAAAGGCATCATGACGTTGAGGTGGCCGGTGTCGGCCGGACAGATAATACCGAAGTGGGTCATTAGGGAACGCTCGTGTGAGTTGCATTTTTTGTAGCATTATATCTGCGGTATGAGTCGTTTTTGTGGCTGGGGCGATTCGCTACCCTTTCCTACGGCTGAATGTTGTGAGGGAGGAAGGGTTTGGGCGCTTGTTTGTTGCTAGAATGCGATCGCTCTTTTTTTTACGACTCTTGGGTTAGCGCTTTCCTATTTGCACTTCGCCGTTTAGCAACACTCAATTGTTTCAAAAAGACTACTTCGCCCCAAAGCTACCTTTCTCAAGATAACGCTGCGTTTAGCTTGGCTTTGATGCGGAAAAAGAGGCTGGGTTGACCTGAGGAAACCCAACCTACAAGCTCAGCATTCTGCTATTGAGAAGGGATTAATTCCCACAAGGCAGGAGTATTCGGTGGAATCCAGTTATCTGCATAAACCGTATGTAACTGTCTGCATTTGTATTTTTTATCCTGAAATGCTATTACCTCGCCTACTTTATAGGACGCGTTCAGCGCCCAAAGTTTCAGTTGAGGTCTTTCCGATTGATTTACTTTTTTGCCAAACGACCCATTGATATAAAATTCAGCTTGTTGTTTATTCCATTTTTCTGCTGGTGGAACATTAGCGATATTTGTTGGCTGCTCTAACAGGTTTTTCCCAACTGAACTCTCCAACAAATAATTGGAAATTCTTGCCTTTTCTGTAGAATACTCTAGATGTTTTCGAGGTGTGATAGCTATTATTGAACCCCTGTTGTTGCTCGCTGTAATTCCATACTCCTGTTTGACTTCTTCTAGTTTGTCTTTGAGAATTGATTTAGCGACACCACAGAGAGTTGATAGTACAGGGAAACTCGTGGATAGCGCCAGTATTACAGCAGGCACGAAGGAAACTGCTTCTGCTCGATCGTCTTCGTGGGAATGTATTAAAGAAGGAATTGCCAAGCCAATGCCAGCGCTGACAGATATTGTCATAAATTTCCGTCTTTTAATTGGAAAACCATTCTTTGACATAAATAAAAAAAACTCCTGTTAGCGAACATTAATAAACAGTAAAAGCAATAACTAATCAATATCACCCATCCATTAAATCATACTCCTGCCCATTTACTTCTAATTTATATTCAAAGCTTTCCCATTTGAAGGGATTGACATTAACGGTGACAATAACTGTCAAGCTATTGTTGGAACACAAATCTCTGCTGATACCTTTTACTTGGGAAGTTCCCAGATTATTAATCTTCTCCTTTTTGAGAGATGAATTATTGACAATCAATTCAACTTCAAAAAACCCTTTGATGAAAAGAGACATAATTTCTATGTCATTTCTAGCAAACAAAATAGGTGATAAATTCACTTCAATCAAGTTTGAACTAACATTGGCATATTTGCGATCTCTTAATAATCCCATGAAACCTCCCTTCGCAGCTTTTTTTGCTAGTCTTTACAATCAAACATTGGTGGAAAATTTTAGTCAAATAATTAGCCAAAAAAGCAAATTATATAGTAAACTATCGGCTAGTATGGCGGATAAAACCCAAGTAATAATTTTCGATCAATCCCAGCTTATAGCTACCTTCAATTCTTCAGGATTCTGCTCTTCAAGCAAGGTACTTTGCTCGCAGACATCATCAAATGGAAATCCATAAGCTTTGTTATCAATGCTGTGACGATGCCAGAATTCTGCATAGTAATTAGCCGGAGCATTTTGATAATACTTCTCTGGAGTATACCGATTTTCTGGACTGCGTAATATGTGCCTGTTGAGCATAGCGCTAAGTTGAGATTGAATGACCTTTGCAGTAGCATCGCCTTTCGCAAATACCCCCGCACACTCAAAAACTTGGGAAGATGTGGGATAGTCAATCGTATATTTTGTATTGACATCCCCATCCTTTGTAAAGGCAAAAATATTATTTTCTACCTTGCCTGTAAAAGTTCCCTCATGTGTACTAAAAACCAGTTCGCTTGACGCATAATATTGCCACATTTCAGCGATGTAGCTATCGAAGTATGTTTCGTATTTTTTACCAGTACCGAAATCCCCTTTAAAAGGCGCTATAATTCTGTATGCTGTCTCAGCCAGAGATTGAAATTCGATGGGGACACTTGCCATGTAGTCGTTGAACAAAGCACTTCTTGATTCGGTTATTCCTCGTTTTTGAGGAAATCCATCCGGTGCTGTCAACTCGATGGTCATTGGGAAACCAAATTGATCTACCTGAGTGGTATTACCGTGAAAACCAGCATCGTCAATGGTAAATTCCAGCCAATCAAAATAAACGTCCACATTCGGGTCAGATGAATTAGCCGGATTTGGGCCAACAAAACCATATCCATTGTTGAGAATTTTAAGATAAACTGGTGATCCGAGACTAATATAGGCCCGACCTGAATCGATTTTAGGAACTTTTATTTCGGGTATTTCACTGACAGTATGGGAATAATTGCACCAATTTATTTGATTTTTTATCAAAGAACCGGGCGCATCATTATCACTCTCATTGCAGGGGATTAAATTACCATCTTTGTCTACATGACAAAGTTGACCTGTGGAATTGTTGCCGATGATTACAAAGTATATCCGATCGGAGGAGTATGCTCCTCCAGTGTTATTGGTGAATGAAAATTTCATAATGTTCTCCTTTTCAACAAGCGAGTTCGTAATATTTACCCAGCCGGATCGGATTCGTGTCCAAACCATACTGCTGCATAGCCTTTATAGATGCCAATACCCATTGCATTCCAGGGTTGAGTCCAAATACCTTGGTTGAGAATTACACTGTTGTGAGGGGGACTATTTTTCCAGGATTCAAGGGCTGCTTCAGGTGTGATATTTCCACCGAGACGGCCTGTGGCAATTTCATAGCCGTTACCCTGATAGGATGTTAACCGCTTAGGAGCATCCCACATACATTTTTGACCTTCCTCATGATTTGGATCGTAAGCACAGTTGCTCCAGCTATGTGTAATCTCAGTAGCAAAGCCGTCCAAGTCTTGCACGTGGGTTTGAGCTACATAATCAAGCGATCGCGATCGTGGAATTATTTCTGGCATCCCATTCTCGGCACGATATTGATGGATCAAGTTATATAACGTTTCCGTTTCCATGTTTAAACTCCTTTTGCTAGGTTTGTTGAAGGCTTTGGTGTTACCTGAGTTGTGAATAAATCAAGGCGACGCCAAGAAATTCAGAGATAATGATAGTTACATCTTGCGATCGGATGTATTTTGTGCAAGGGTTCCAGATATGTTGTGCGGCGCATCCAGAACACTTGCTACAAAGTTTTTGAAACAGAATCTACAGAATTTTTAGTAGTGCGCCATGTTTTCGCAAAAGATACTCTCACCCATGCAGACACCCAAAATTTGGGTAAAAAGCTGGCTTGAGAATGTGTTACGAAAAATCTGCTGGTGTCACGTTGTAACCACCATATTCTTCGATGTAACGGAGAATAGATGTGCCAAATTCATCATGACTGACTTCGTTATTCAATAGAAGTTTAGCTACTCCATAGGGGCCGCGCAAGTGTGCTCCCGCTAGAATGCCAGAAAGGGAAATCGTGATGGTTTTTGACACCCCATTATCCATAAATGCCTTGGGCTGACCAAGGTAATTATTTACGGACTGTCCTTGCTCCCCAAGCGCAGTATTGACCCGCTGCCAGTTTTGGTTAAAAGCCTCACGAATTGCTGCTTCTTGAACATCTGGAGAATTCTTGAATTGTTCTTGACTATTAACGCCCCTCTTTCCTGTCCAAGTACCTTGCCAATAATTCTTGTCAGCACCATTTCCATAGAAAACACCTGCGGTGTAGTAACCTAGATCGATCAGCAAAGGTTCTCCAAATTGATACTTACCCATGAAACCCAATGAGTTTTCAACCTTGTACTGATTGGGATCTCCTGATGGTAAGCCTGATTCAAATGCTCCAAGTGCTTCTAGCATATTTTGCAAATTTCCATTACCACCAGATGACGGAGAGGGAGGGGTATAGCCAGGAATACATATCTCCTGACCAGGCTGCAAATTGCTAGCATCATTGTCTGTCAATAAGCTGCCATCTGGTTTGCTCATTTCACGCCAACGATTACCATCACCTAATTGTTGCTCGGCAATGTTATAAAGCTTATCTTCAGCCTTTATTATGTACGAAGTACCGACTGTACAAGCCATAAATGACCTCCACTGAATAGGTGTTGAAAATATCAAGGTAACCAACAATTTTCTAGACTATTTCTGCTGGCGTTTGCTCTGTAAAACCACTTTAGGGGAATAAGCCCGAGGAATGTGCTAACTGATGGTTTAGTTTTTAGACCATAAAACATGGCAGCCACTAAGCTGATCTGAAGTGCAGGAAATAACCTGAACTTTTGGCTAGGTGTCGCGCCAAACTAAGTAATACCTATGCTCACAAGTAAGGACACGGCATTGCCGTGTCCCTACTGATATTGCGTACAATAAGAAGCCGATCGCGCTAGACAAACTGGCCGCTTGAGGTCGATCGCACGCGACGAATACCAATCACCGACGGCATCGGCGATCGCCTGCGATCGTTCTCAATATTGCTCGGCCACAAACTCCCCCGCGCCACAGTCCGAGTTTGATTGAAAACAGCACCGTTTAAGTCCAACATTTCAATTTGTCGGCGTAAAACAGTACCATCATCGATCGGGCAATCTTCCCCCGGATGCTGCACCGAAATCAGCAGCGTATCTCCGACAAAAGTCGGCCCAGTCATTTCGCAGCGGTTCGGGCCTTGAGCAAACGGAATTACACTTCCCGCATTCGGGCCCGATGTTGGAATGTAAAACAGCCAATTGTTGCCGAAAACACCCGTAAAGTCCGAGACATTTCCAGTCTTCGTGTGGTCGATCGCATTTGGCTTACCAACAGCACCCACATCAAAACCGTTGTGCGTAGAAGTAGACATATCAGTCACGCCCCAAATATTGCCTTGACTGTCAAAAGCTAAATTATCCACACTCGCAAATCCCGCGCCAGCTACTGTACCGGCTTCTCCACCTTGAACGAAACGCTGCCAGCGGAAAGTCAAACCAGCACCATCGGGACTGTCTTCAATTATTTTGTAAATTCCTCCCGACTGCTGAGTGCTATTGAGGGCGCTACCGTATTTAGCAACAGTAAAAATCCGAGAATCTGGATAGCCATCGCTTCCCGGTGCAGCATCAGTATAGGCAATGAAAACTTCCTTAGTAGTAGGATTGATTTCCAAATCTTCCGGCCGCGCCGTCGGAGTTCCGCCAATCAAATTAGCAGCTAAGAAAGCATCAACTAAAACCGCACCTTGGCTGCTGTAAAAATTAGCAAGAGTTTTATTTCTGTAGCCGGGAAGTGCTGTTGCTTCATTAGTTATATCTGCTACAAAAGAACCGCCGTCTTCGGTTTGACTGGCAATTCCCGCGCGTTTGGGCAAGCGAGTATTGCCATCTCTTTGAGCTTTGCCAAAACTTGCCAATTCGGCTTCGGCCATTTTTTTGGGGCTCACCGGATTGGTTTGAGCATTGATTGTCAGCGGCAGCCATCTTCCCGCACCGTTGCGATTGTATTGGGCGACGTACAAAACGCCGTCTTCTAATAAGCGGCTGTTGGTTTTATCTGCGGGATTTGTAATAGTACCGTTGCTGACAAATTTCCAGGTGTGTCCGCCGCGCCGATCGTCTCCCATGTACACTACTAACTTGCGTCCCGCTTCGGCGCGAATAGCGACGTTTTCGTGGCGGAAACGGCCTAAAGCGGTGTGTTTGCGGGGGCGGAAATTCGGATCTTGCGGATCGACTTCTACCATCCAGCCGTATTTTTCGCCGACTAAGCCGAATTCCTCACCTGTTGTTCCCTTGGCGTAGCTGGTTTGGCCGCCGTTGGGTTTGACGTTTTCCTGAACTCCCACGAAGAATAGTTCGCTGCCTTGGAAATTTTCTTCGGCGGAGAGGATTGTACCCCAGGGAGTTGTGCCGCCGGAACAGTTGTATGCTGTGCCGATGATGCGGTTGCCGAGTCCGTCGCTGTTGACGGTGGCGAAGACTTGGGTAGCTGCGGGGCCCGTTCCTGTGAGATAGTTATTGTCGCCTTGTCTGGTTCCCCAGGAGGTTACTGCTTTGTATTTGTCGCTGCGCTGGCTGTTGATTCCGAGGCCGGAAAGTCCGTGGATGCGTCGGTTGAGGGGGTCGCGGGCGATCGCCAAAAAACGTCCGTTAGCTTGTTTGGTGATGCGGACGATCGAACCACCGAGATTGTACAGGAATTCGCCGAGGGTAGCCTGATTTTTTACTGACAAGTCTATACCGAGGACGGCGCGATCGCTCGCTGGAAAAGATGCCACATCCGCCGGGGCTTCGGGCGCGATTTTCGACATTGGGAAAGATACGTATTCGTGGTTAACCCAGAGATAGCCGTCGTCATTGCTGCCGCGCAGGCCTACGAAGCCTGTGTAGTCGTTGTTGTAGCCGAAATAGTCTGCCAAATCGGGGAAAACTCGATCGCCCCAGCGCAGAATCACATAACGTTCGTATTCCGGCGGCACAACCACATCATCAACCACGTTGTAGCTGGTTAATTTAGTATCTGGCGAGGCTGCCATTACAGTCCCCTGTCCGTTCACAGCCGCAGGCATGAAACTCGACAGTTCTCGATAAATTGGCAGCGGGTGGGGAAGTCTTAAAGGAGTGAAAGATGTCGGAACTACAGCTTCAGCATCGCTGGAATTGATGCCGAACAATGATTGAGTTAGCTTAGGAGCAAGGACGGTGGTAGCTGCACTGCTACCGAAGAAAATTAGCAGTTGTCGGCGAGTTATTTTAGACATAAATTCCTTTTCAACCCAACATCCCTAGTCAGACGAGTCTCAATAGAAATTTACTACTGTTAAATTAAGGATAGTTAAACTTTTGGTTAATTAAACTAGGGGGATAATTTAGTTAAGAATCGGTTAAATAGTTGTTCGTAGTGCGGACTTCAGTCCGCTCTCCGGGAGCGGACTGAAGTCCGCACTACGAACGAACCGTTTTTGTTGTGGTAATCGACTGGACATGATATCAATCATCTCGGAAGCCCGGATCGTTTTGTCGGGATGCCGGCCGGCTCGGCCCGGGTACATTAATCCTTTGCGAAGGCCCGGAATTTGCGGGCGAGATGTTGGGATCTATGAATCCCAGCAGCAATTTAGCATCCGCAAAATATCTAGTCCACTGTTCGATGCTCGAATTTTTCTGCCACTGGCTGCGGGATATTCTCGATCGCAAAACCGGAACTCTTTGCCGGCTGCGATCGGCTGTAACTATCACTGTAACTTCTGTTATTCCGGGATTTTCAAGAAACTGGCGGGCGATCGACAATGCGGCCAAATCTTCCGCCTGCTGCACTAAACTTGCATAAGATTGACTGCCGTCGGCATCTAAGGTAAGATAGGTTTCCTTAGTTTCGGCTAAAGATGCTGATATACTTGCCGCGAAAAAAACCGTTGCTAAAAGCAAGGCTGAAAATAAGCGCCGCTGCAAACTCATTATTTTTTGAACGAAATGCTGACACTTGTCAATGATAATAAATAAAAATTAACAGCCAATTAAGCTAAGATTAAAAAAATCAGGACTGACGACGCATTAAGACTCCTCGAAACCGGGTTTTTTACTCTTTCTGCGGGCAGCCTGCGAAGTATTTTCTCCAAAAACCCGGTTTCTGACGGAGCCTGCGTCCAGCAGAACTGATAATATTTTGTAGAGTCGGGTTTTGCCCCGGAAGTCAATCCGTTACATCCGTTAAAAAATCCGTTGCCGAACTTGCTTCTTCATTCAATGAAATTAACCAAATGCGCGATCGCCCTTGGCAGCAACTTAGGCGACTCCCTCGCCACGCTCCAAAGCGCGATCGCAACCCTCAACAACACGCCAAAAATCAGCGTAGAAGCCCATTCTAGCTGGTATAAAACCGCCCCCGTCGGCCCGCCCCAACCCGATTACATTAACGCCTGTGCCATCCTAGAAGTTGCGCTAGAACCACAACAATTGCTAGCAACTTTATTAGAAATTGAAATAAAATTTAATCGGATTCGCCGTGAGAAATGGGGGCCGAGAACCCTCGACCTAGATTTGCTGTTGTATGATGATTTAATCCTAGACACTCCGACACTTACTTTACCTCATCCCCGGATGAGCGAAAGAGCTTTTGTATTAGTACCTTTGGCAGAAATTGCGCCGGATTGGGTGCATCCAGTGACCAAAAGCGCGATCGACCAACTTGTGCAAAAGGTAAACTGTGCAGGAGTGCAAAAATTGCAAATGTAAAAATTGAGCAAAATTCCGGGCTGCGATCGCCTATGATGTCTTAAATCGGTGCAATCCAACTTTATTCGGTTCTCGCTTATGTCGATCGGTCAAGAACTACCCCAACTCCTCAAACAGCGCCTATTTTACAAAGGGCGCAAATTCAACTTTGACGTAGCCAGCCTCCGCCTTCCCAACGGTTCCGAAGGCGACTGGGAATGTATTCGCCACCCGGGCGGAGCACTTGCAGTTCCCGTCACCCCCGAAGGTAAACTCGTCTTGGTGCGCCAATACCGCTTCGCCGCCAAAGGGCGGATTTTAGAATTTCCCGCAGGTACAGTCGAAATCAACGAAAGCCCCGCCCAAACTATCAAACGCGAAATCGAAGAAGAAACCGGGTATCGCGCCGGAAAATGGCGAGAATTAGGCAAATTTATGCTCGCACCCGGTTATTCCGATGAAATAATTTATGCTTTTTTAGCGCAAGATTTGGTCAAACTGGAAAAGCCGCCAGAACAAGACGATGATGAAGACATGGAGACAGTTTTATTCACTCCAGAAGAATTAGAAAAAGCTATCTTAGCTGGCGAACCAATTGACGCGAAATCAATTTCTAGCTTTTTCTTAGCACGTCCATTTTTGACTTAAAACAGAGAGTCCTGGACGCACACAATCTCTCTGTAAGGTGCACGGCGCGGCGCACCCTACTTAATATATAGTAGTGAAAGCGGTAAGGTACTCCGTGCGCGCCCTACTATATATTACTCCTTCTTCCTTCTTTCTTCTTCCTTCGTGTCCTTCGCGTCTTCGCGGTTCAATCAGTAAGGTGTTCCATGCGCACCCTACTTATTATATAGTAGTAAGGTGCTTAGGGCGCACCCTACGGGGAACTGTATGAAGTTAAAATATAAAAAAAATGTCTGATTTAATTTTATTTTGGCACCGCCGCGACTTGCGTATTTCTGACAACATTGGACTAGCATCAGCGCGCCAGCAAAGCCAGAAAGTAGTCGGGATTTTTTGTCTGGATCGCAATATCCTAAATCTCGATGACGTAGCGCCAGCCCGAGTCACCTACATGATCGGTTGCTTGCAAAAACTCTCCTCACGTTACGTGGAATTAGGCAGCCAATTACTGATAATTCAAGATGACCCGATTTTAGGAATACCGAAATTAGCAACAGCGATAAATGCTAAAGCAGTGTTTTGGAACTGGGATGTAGAACCCTATGCAAAAAAACGCGATACATCCGTATCAAACGCCCTCCTAAAAGTAGGAATTCAAGTTCAAAATTTCTGGGATCAAATCCTGCACGCCCCAGATGAAATTCGCAGCGGTACAGGACAACCCTACACAGTTTATACGCCGTTTTGGAAAAAATGGAACAGCAAACCCAAAGCCCAACCAGTAGAGACGCTGCCGATAACTTATCTAGAATTAATGACGGGATTAACCGCAGAAGAACAAGATATCGCCAACCAAGCAGGTGCAATTGAAACATTGCCAAGTGCCTTGAGTTTGGGATTTATTTGGGAAAATCCATTAGTCATAGAACCCGGAGAAGATGCAGCGCGAGAAAAATTAGAAGAATTTTGCGATCGCACAATTTACGAATATCAAGAACAGCGTAATTTCCCCGCAGTTAGCGGCACATCCCAACTCAGCGCTGCCCTCAAATTTGGTGCAATAGGCATCCGCACTGTTTGGGAAGCTACCCAGATAGTAATGGACACTTGCCGCAGCGAAGAAGCGCGTACAAGCATCCGCACTTGGCAACAGGAAATAGCGTGGCGGGAATTTTACCAACACGCGATGTATAACTTCCCTGAATTAGCAGATGGGCCCTACCGTAAAGCATTCAAAGACTTTCCTTGGGAGAACGATGAAAAGCTCTTTCAAGCTTGGTGTAGGGGCAAAACTGGTTATCCAATTATCGACGCGGCAATGCGGCAGTTAAATCAGAGTGGTTGGATGCACAATCGCTGCCGCATGATAGTCGCTAGTTTCCTCACCAAAGATTTAATTATTAATTGGCAGTGGGGCGAAAAATATTTCATGCAAAAATTGATTGACGGCGACCTTTCTGCTAACAACGGCGGCTGGCAGTGGAGCGCATCGAGCGGGATGGACCCGAAACCTTTGCGAATATTTAATCCCGCCAGTCAAGCTCAAAAATTTGACCCGGAAGGGGAATATATTCGGCACTGGGTTCCAGAATTGCGCCGAGTGGATACTAAACTTTTGCTAACTGGAAATATTTCGCCTATAGAACGCCGGCTGCTTCATTATCCCGATCCAATCGTAGACCACAACGAGCAGCAGCGCAAGTTTAAGGAACTTTATAAGCAGCAAAAAATCGTTGAGTAGAAAATCGGGCGAATAGAATTCGCGCCTACACAGACACTCACGCGCCTCCGCGGGTTGAAGAAAGAAAGAAAACCGGGCGAATGGAATTAGGTTGTTTTCTTTACACCTTCTGAATTCGGACGAAATTTTTTGTAGACGCGGTTTCAACCGCCGTCTTATCTGATCTAAATCGTATTGAGTTACAATAAAATTAAAGAAATTGGAGGTTGAAATGGTAACGCTGCAATTAAGGCAAATCAGTGTGCCGCCAGGACATAGACTGTTGTTGAACGATGTCAACTGGCAGGAATTTGAGGCGATTTTAGAGGAGTTGGGAGAACACCGCGGCTCTAGAATAGCTTACAGTCAAGGAACTTTGGAGATTAGGATGCCGCTACCAGAACATGAATTTAATAAAGAAATCATTGGGGATATGGTCAAAATACTGCTGGAAGAACTTGAAATCGATCGAGAATGTTTTGGTTCGACGACTTTCAAGCGAAAAAGTATGTTACAAGGAATTGAACCGGATAACTGTTTTTACATCCAGAATTACGCTTTAATGATTGGCAAAAAGCGTATCGACTTAACTGTCGATCCGCCACCGGATTTAGCAATTGAAGTCGATTTAACTTCTAAGACTCAACTGGATGCTTACGAGGCGCTGGGAGTCCCGGAAATCTGGCGCTATGAAAATAAAAGGCTTCAGATTAATGTGCTTGAAGATGGGAAATATGTTGCAGCGGAAATGAGTCCGACATTTCCAAATCTGGCAATTATTGAAGCGATTTCTCAGTATTGCGAACAAAGTCAAACAGCGGGCACGAGTCAAACTCTCCGATTGTTTCGCAAGTGGGTTAGAGAGCAAATACAAAATTGATCGCAAATCCCCAAATTTATGACAGCAAACGCCCTAATCTCGTTGTATTGTTACTTTCGCTGTTGGGAAATAGACAGAGAGTAAGGGTGTTGACCTTGCGATCGATCGCCCACAAAAATCACATAAGTCCCCTTGTCCCCATAACCCGAAAATTCTACATTCCCCGCAGCAGCATTCGCCGGTAGGACGCAGAAACGCCCCCTCGGCCCCTGAATCATCAAACTCGGAGCTCCCGCCGTTTGTACTGCAATCCGCCAGTAAGGTAAATCCTGCGTTACTTCGATGACCTGGTTCGGCCCTTGGGCCACAAAACCGCAGTCGCCGCTATTGTTCGGGCCGCCGGAGACTCCAGAAACGCTCAGCGGTTCGCGAAATCCCGGAGCAATTTGCAGCGGTTGGCTCCGAAGGGCTCCAACATCCGCTAAAATCATTGCCAAGGCTAGGGTTACGATCGCACTAAACCACCGTTGGCCGCGATCGCCCGCACAGTGTATCTTCATATTTCCTCACACAATGGCATTTAGTCCTAGTTCTTTGACGGTAGGCCATAATTGCGGTTCCGAACACATTAATCTCAACTAAGTAAAATCTACCTAATTAAAGTAAAATACAGATCGCTAACAAGCTTGCTGTGTATGTCTTCTTCCTTCTTCGTTCTTCCGACTTCCATCGGACTTCTACTTAACTACTGAATTTTTTTATGAATCCTCAAAATAACTTCAATTGGCAGCAAGCGATCGGAGAACTAAAAGCTAAACTAGAGCGATCGCCCCTCATCCAACAAAATCCAGACAGCTATCAAGCCGTCGGCACCTTCTACAATCAATCTCTGGACAAGTTTCAAAGACTCCCCAAACCCGGGCAAGTGGCAGTCTTTGCCGTCGGAGCGATCGTTGTCCTGACAGTATTCAACAGCATAGTACAGCTAATTTCCGCGCTGATGACTCTTGCCGTTCTCGGAGTGCTAATCTACATAGCGTATAAATTGGCAATTGCTCCTGATTCCAACACTAACGATTAAAAATAGGAAATTATAAATATGGCTAGCCCAACCGCACCCGGTGGTATTAATCAACCCGATCCGTCTTGGCAAACACAATCCAAGCAAATGCCACTGCTGGTTCGCCGGTGCGGCGCCCTTGCCGTTGAAATTTCGTTAATTGCGGCCAGCGCCCTCGTTCCCTTCAGTATCGGGGCATTGGTTAACAAGGAATCTCAAACGGTGCCGCTCAATCCCTCAGTAGCAGCAGCATCCGAAAATGTCGCCCGTATTTTGGGCATCCCCGTGCGCGATCGCAATCCCAGAGTTGCACCCCTAACTAATCTATTCTGGTCGGGGGCGCTGCTGGCACCGGCAGCTTTAGCAGCGTGGCAATTGTTTTTGCTCGCCAGAACCGGTCAAACTCTCCCCAAACGCTGGTTTGGCGTCAAAGTCGTCACAGCGTCGGGCACTCCTCCGGGTTGGGCGCGAGTGCTGATTCGCGAAAGTTTGGGGCGCTGGGGAGTGCCTCTGGGCGTCGCTTACGGCATTTGGCGCTTGACTGGCGCGTTTCCGGATTTAATCATTTTAGGGGGGCTGAGCGGCTTGGCAATACTCGCAGATGGCGCTTTTGGATTGCGCTACAAGCGGCAATCTGGGCACGATCGCCTCGCGAATACTTTGGTCGTCAATGCTCGATCGCACCAACAGTCTGCCAATCCTGTCAAGAGTCAAGAATGGACTGAGGAAGACGCGCAGATTGCTGCTTTGGTTTTGACTCCAGAAACCCAGATGAAAGAAGATCCCAGTCTGTGGAATTGGATTCGCCAACATCCAGGCACAACTTTAGTAATAGTTACTATTGGCAGCGCGGGATTGATTTTAAGTTTGTTTGTTGGCACTCTGATCTACACTCAAAGTCAAGCAAATTTGCGGGATTCCCGTCAGCGGAATGACGAATTATTTGTAGCTTTAGTGAGCAAATTGTCTCCGACTTCGGCTAACGGAACATCGGGGAGGCGATCGGCAATTTTGGCTTTGGGGGCGGTGGAAGACTCCCGCGCCGTACCGCTGTTAGCGGATTTGCTGGCTCAAGAAGAAAGCCGCGCCATGCTGGACGCGATCCAGCAAGCTTTAGTTAGTACCGGGCCGAAAGCTTTACCTGACTTGCAGCGGTTGAACCAAGCTCTCACCAACGACCTCGAATCCCTGCGCTACGGGGGGAAGGCCCCGGAACGGGAGTTAGCCGCCACCCGTCTGCGAACAGTGCAAAGGGCGACCGGCAAAATTCTCACAGTGTATAGCAGCCAGCTCAACGGCGCAGATCTCAGCCGCACAGATTTAGGTCAAAGTCCTGCCGGCCCCGGTCAGTTTACTTTAGTATTAGACAAAGTTGACTTGTCAGGAATTAAGCTGAGAAAAACCAATTTAACCAATGCCAGCTTGCAGGGAATTCGCTTTTACGGCACCGGCGAAGACAGGCGTCCGGGTACCTTTGACGATTGGATTTCCGACTTAAGCGAAGCTAATTTTGAAGGAGCAAATTTAACCGGAGCATCTTTGAACAGTGCTGTAATGAACCGCACTACTTTTGTGCGCGCTGTCCTGAACAAAGCTAATTTGTCAAACGGAATTTTGAATGGAGCTAATCTTAGCAACAGTCTTTTAATTGGGGCTTCTTTGCAGCAAGCAATGTTAAAAGATGCAAGCTTTACCGGGGCAGATATCGGCAGCGCGAATTTTTATGGAGCGAATTTAGAAAGTGCGCGTTTGGGCAAAGTCAAGGCTCAAGGCACCCAATTGTCCTTGACGAATTTGTCTAAATCGGAATGGCAAGGTGCTGACTTGTCCGGTGCTGATTTGAGCGGCGCCAACTTACAAAATGCCGATTTGAGTTCGGCTAAACTCGCCAACGCGAATTTAAAAGATGCTCGGTTGCAAGATGCTAATTTGCGGAATGCGGACGTGAGTTCGGTTGATTTTAGGGGCGCGAATTTAGCGGGAGCAAATTTTCAAGGCGCTGTGTTTCTGGGTAAGGCGGCTTCGGAGCAATTTATTCAAAGTCCGCCCGGTAGCAAATCAGGTCGATTCCAAGGTGTTAATTTTGCCGAGGCTAAGAATTTAGATCAAAGTCAAATTGCTTACATTTGTTTGCAGGGCGGGACTCATCCGAAGTGCCCGCCAAAAAATTAAGACTTGGTTCGATCGTTCGGGATTGAATATCGTAGGGTGTGGAGCCATTTTTAATCTCTAGCATTCAATCGTAAATCTCATGTATCCGCACCTTACACATGAGTAGAGCAAGCAAGCCCAAAAATTAGATAAATTTAAAAAATCCTTGCTACAATACTCTTAGTTGAGGAAAGTTTGCTCAACTATTATCCCTGGTGCGTCGCTCAATTTTCTGTCTTTTTTTTGGTACGAGGGATAGCGACACACCCTAACACCCTACCAATTACTATAGTTCTCACTACGAACCTGGATGCGGACGCTCAGTCCTCAGGAGCGAACCTGGATATTACGCAATAGCATCTGCACCTACAAGAGTCTCGAATTGAGCCAATAGCGTTCCATCAGCATTGTTTGCAACTCCAAAAATTTTAGGTAACTGACCTGTTTCAACAAGAACTTGTCTCACTTCTCCGTTAGATACATCGGCTAGATTTTTGTTATTTAGAATGGCATTAATGGCAGCGATACCGACACCTTGACCAACCGCAGCATTGAATTCAACAATTCTGCCTGCTGAAGAGGCCAACCCTTCAAATCCAGAACAGGGACTGACCACTGCCAGGTTAGGAACGTTTTTAATTAATGCGTGGCGGATGCCAATATTGAAGGTAGGCTTTTGAAAAGTCAGACTTTTCAACCACCCTCGACTGTTTGCTTTCTCGGCAATACCGGAGATGCCTCCGCGTACATCAAAATGATAGCTAAATGTTGCCAGGGCCTCCGCCGCAGGTACGCCACCAAGCAGCATTTGTGCGCCGGTTAAAGGTTCTACAACTCCCGTCACATTGCCGGCGTGTCTGATATAAAGTTCTGAGGCATAAGTAACAGCAGTAGCCCCCAAACTCCTCAGCCAAGTTGCCACAAATAACATCTCTCTTTGCATATTAGCCGTGGGTTTGCTCCCGCTTCTCGCTAAGGCTTCTGCTTCGCTGGCGGTGACTGCAAATAACAGTGCATTCCACGAAAGTCTTTCATCTGGAAGTATTGCTATATTTCCATTATCTAAAATTATGCCTGTTTCAGGAAAAGATAGCTTTCTTCCTCTAAAGGAGTGATAAGCTACAGACAGAGCCGACGAGCGAACATCCATGTAATCGTTGCCCGCCCACAGAGTTTTGAGATTGCCTCTGGTGTCGATCATTTCCAACCGCAGTTCTTCTGCTAGTTTGGCATCCTTGCCGGCAGCGTACAGCAAAAAAAATTGACTCTCTGAATCGGCAAGGTTTGTGAAGCGTTTGAGATAAATGTAATCGAGTTCTTTCAGTCTTCTTGCACTGAGTCCTTGGGTTTGAAAAACGAGGGTGACAGGAAGTTCTGAGTTAGGCAGACCAAATGTTTCAAATCCCTTCAGTTTTCTCACACCTGCCGCTTGAGCTAATTCGGCATTGACAGTGGCATCAATAAATTGCTTTCCGGCATAAACTATGCCTTTAGAGGTGGTTATGCTGGCAATTTTTTGGCCTTCTTTATTGACTGATTGAATTTCTACTTGGCTGAGGAGATCGACCCCTGCTTGTAACAGCATTTCTTTCAGCGCTGCACTGGCTTTGCGGGAGTCAAGTGCGATCGCAGTGACACCGGATTTTTGCAGGAACTCTTTATAGATTGCCGTCGGTGAACCAAAGGTATCTAAATTTAAAGATTGTTGAAGTTCTTGACTGATCTGACTTCTATCTAAATAAGCAAGGCCGCCTCTTACCAAATGCCCGCCAATGCCTTCCTGCAAGCTTCCTTTAGACATCAGCAAAACTCGCGGATAACGCTTTGTCCGGCGACGATATTCTCGGGCAGCCGAGATAACTGCTAGAACTCCTGGAACTTCATCACCAAAGCCAATGACATCGTAAGAACGCAGATTCGTGACCATTATTTAATAACCTCTCCCGATCGCCATTTTGTCGATCTGCATCTCAATTTTTGCCATCAAACTCTCTGTCTGTTCCAAATAAGGCCGCATCTTTCCTGATTTTTTTGATTGCTATTGACACATTCCACGACGCAGCCACCGGGTTTTTTCCGAAGATTCTTGCTTGGGGGCGATCGATCTGGGTAGAAAAACCGGGCCGATCGCCCGCAGGCTGCGTCATTCTGGCACTCTTTCCTCTCAATTAGCTTATATTATCAGGATCTATCCCCAACTCGCGCAATCGTTCAGCTAGTTGATCGGCACGCTGGGCTTCCTGTTGGGCGCGCTGGGCTTCCTGTTGGGCGCGCTGGGCTTCCTGTTGGGCACGCTGGGCTTCCTGTTGGGCACGCTGGAATTCCTGTTGCAGACGTTGCGCTGATTCCTTCACCTGTTCTTCAGGAGTCAGATAGCGTTTTCCATCGGCATCATACCAATACAACCACTCCCTTGTCACGCCAGAATAATTGCCCCTTTCACAGCCAATTCCCAAACCAATTTCTGGCATCCAAACTAGATTTCCTGGCTGTAACTCATAGGAACCATTGACTAACTTATATACTTGAAAACGGGGCTCGTAACGGCGACTGGAAAAATAAACTACGTAATAAAGTATGCCTAAATTCTTATATTTTTCCCACTTTACGGTGTATTTTTGGTGATAACTAGCTGAAAGCAATTCGAGGACAAAACTTGGTATGACATTTTCATCCTCTAACAGGTAATTGGAACGTAAATTTTCATCATAAAACCGTTCTATATCTAAACTAAAGAACGCATCTGGCACGATTGCCTGTTGGTCTGAGTCATCATAAATACCCATATGTATGCCCAAAAACCCGTCCATGCGTTCTGCCCAAAGTATGAGCAATATTGCTTTTAGCAATCCTGGAATTAATTCTTTCAGTTCGTTATCCGCAGGTGCTTGATATATGTTTAGTTCTTCTTCTGCTGAGGGGCAGTGCGTCGGCAAGTTGTAATTTAACATGGCGGTTTTCCGCGAAACTCATTAATATTATAGCATTTAGTTGTTTAGCTATAATTTTGAATTTTGTGAAGATTTTGAAGAACCGCGAAGGCGCGAAGGACGCGAAGGAAGAGAAGGAAGAAGATGGGCGATATTGAGTTATTTAATCTGAAATAATTTTTGTAAAATATCGGGTGAGAGTTGCGCGATCGACTAAACTATGTCTAACCAGTCGGTTCTAATGGGGAACAGCCGTTAGAGGAAAGGGGGAAAGTTCGGTGCAAGTCCGGCGCTGTCCCGCAACTGTAATGAATCCCCAGTGTTATATTTGGTTTGTGGCGAACTGGAGCAGCACCAGCGCTGGGGTAAAACTTCGTGAAAGTTTGTGTAAGAACTAGCCACATTATTTGGCGTATCTGGTGATGGTACCGCTTAAGCGCGGCCAGGGCGAATTGTGAAACATCGATTCAACCGATATAGGGCCTCTGTGGGTTTCTACCTCCAAGTTCGATTCTTGGGAACGCCTTTTAGAATATTAAATTGCAGGCTGCTGTTATTGTCTATGATGGCTAGATAATTGCTTGCAGTGCTGCCAATCCTGCGATGTGTATTGGATAAAAGTAATAAAAAAATCTTTTTTCGATCGCGTTTGGCTTGCGATCGAGTTTTGGGTCGTGATAGGTAAGTATCAATGGTGTTAGCACGGCAAATATTTGATACCACCATCCGATGGTGATAGTGTAAATTATGTTTGTTATGCTCCACCCAAACCACCACAGCTTGCTTCCTTTTTCTTTTAGGCTTACCATCATTAGCGTGCAAATTATTGCATAATAACCGTAGCTTGTATTTAAAATTTGTGCTGCAATTAAGCTGATTGCTAGCGTTAAAATTTTGCGAGCGGATTTTCGGATGTATTGAAAAGTTATTGCAATGGCAACGAAACTAAACATTATATTTAATCGAAATGCGTTAAATAGCAGTACGTATGGAACTTGTGAAATTATTCCGAACAGCAACAGTCTTGTTACTAAGGCTTTTTTTTCTCCCGGTCTTTCCCAGTTGCGTGCAAAAATCCATGCAAATAGTGGGAAGCTTAGCCTTCCGATAATTCGCAGCGGTTCTGCTTCGATTAAAAATCCTACATGGTCGATTACCATCAGGATTGTTGCCAGCCACTTGATTTGACTTTGGTTCATGCTCTTAATTGCTCCTGAAATGTGGCTAATTTAAATTTTCCTGCGTCTGAAATTGCATATACTCTAATTTTTCCTTTCCAGCCTGCGATAATTAGATGTTGCGATTTCATTCTTCTTAAGCGTTGGTATATATCTCTTTCGCAAATATTGATATTTATTGATTTGAGTGCTCCTTGTATCTCTTTAATGTTCTTGTCGTAAGTTTTTTCAGCTAAAATTTTTAGTAAAAGTATGTTAACTGTATTCATCTTTGTTAAGTTGTAAAGTTTAATGATTATTTTAGATGTATTTTTGTTAAAATGCAACTTTAAATATTTGTGAAGATGGTAACGAAAAGAATACGTGATATTACTGTTGTTTAATAACTTTAATTTGTTGATCTTAAATTTATCTATCTGATTGAGGCGTTTGAGGGATTTTTATGATAATTGACTCAATTTTTGCATTGGCAATTGCTACGGCAGCATCTCCGTCTATGCCGCCACTTCCGCCGATTTCTGCTTCAATTCCCAAACCTCCTGTGGTGACTCCACAGCCTAGCCCTCAGCCCGGACAGACTTGGGAGCAGAAAATGCTTGAGAAGTACAATCAAAGGAAAAGATCCTAATGGCAATAACTAACGACGGCCGCCAACTTTTAGACAGAATACTTTCTGTCGCTCAATCTCC
>NZ_JAUBUN010000002.1:226856-317810 GCF_036702665.1 Microcoleus sp. Aus8_D2 | reverse complement strand
GGAGTAATATCTACTACAAAGCTGAGAAAATAGCGGTCTGCACTATCTTTAATTACCGTTACGCTAGAAGGAGCCGATGGAATTGGACGACTCCAAACTATTTTTACTTTGCCAATCTTGGCGAGATCAACTTTGTCGCTTGTTATCTTGAATCCATTTCTGGTAAATTTAGCGGATTGCTGAGATTTTTGTTTCTTGAATTTAGGTGGTTTAAGTTTCTTCCCCTTACGCTTTCCGTTGCAGGCAGTGAAGAAATTTTGATAAGCTTGCCCTAAATCATTGATTGTTGCAGAGTAATAGCCGAAAATTCTCCCAACCATTGACGATTTTCTAGCTGTTTTGCTTGAGTTATAAATTGTTTTTGAAGTTCAACTCCTCCCTGGTATTTTTTACCTTGTTGATAAGATTATTTACAGAAAGCTAACGCATCATTCCAAACGACTCTCACGCATCCGAATAATTTGGCGAGTGCGATTTGATGTGAGTCGAGCGGATAAATGCGGTAGCGGTATCTTAGTTTCATGTTACTATTATTGTACAGCCAATCACCGAAAATAGGAAGAAAAAAAAGAGTTGATTTGACGATTGAAGAGTTTGAGTTTAAGATTTTTGAAGATTATTGCAAATCTGTTGGACGCACAGAGACACAGATACGAGCGAAAATTGACTAGAAATATGAGTGCAATTAGAAAAACCGTCCTTCAAGGACGGGGCTTTAGACCAAATTTTTCGGTAAGTATCTTGCCTCCAACAGAATCCGAGCGAGAATTCCCTTGAGGGCGACACAGTAGCCGAAGTCTAGACGATCGCAGAAATTCTTTCTCGTAAACCCGCAGCAGTTAGGTTAGGCGAGGAATTGCCGGCCAGTCTTCATGTCCGCCCTCTGCTAGATAGCATTGGTTCTGACTTTCAGCGCCCGTCAATTGTCAGGATTTGGCACGGAATTAATTTTCAATGCCAAGATGCTAGAAGTAGGGGTGATTTTAATCCTACAGAAACTTTGAGCCCGCTTGGTAACCTCGCGGGCAAAGCCTCTCAATCAACCTGCTGCCCGCGACGATCGGGTTTTTCCAACAAATATCACTTTTATGCCCGCTGATGTTTATTCCCTCTCTCAGTCAGGTCATTAACCGCCATCCCCTCACTGTCACCCCTGGGACGCCCGTAGAAGAGGCTATCGAGCTGATGAGCAGCACAGGAGCCAGTTACGTCCTCGTGGTAGAACCGCGCGGAAATTTTCAACTGGGAAATCCCACCAACGGGACTTCCCCACAATCGCGGGAACAGTCAGGTTTCTACAACGGCCTACCGCGTGCGGTACAGCCATCCGTCAACGGGCCGAGTCTCAACGGCTCAAAACCTTCCTATCGCCCTCGGCAGACGGTGCTGGGGATTTTTACAGCGCGAGATGTGGTACAGCTAAATTCGATCGGCGCTGCTTTGAGGGGATTTGCGATCGAGCAAATCATGATCAGAACCGTAACTGTAGCCAGAGAATCGGAAATTCCCGATTTTTTTGCCTTAGCAAATCTGCTGGAGAAACATCAGATCGGGCATTTGCCAGTCATCAACGACGCTGAAGAACTTGTCGGTTTAATTAGCTCTCAAACCTGGGTGCAACTGTTGCAGGAAATTGGGGAATCGCCACAACCAGCAATTAGCATCCTTTCGCCACCTCCGGCGGCCTTCGCGTTTCCTCCGCCACTGCCAATTTCACCTCCGAAATTAGAGCTGCCCGCGAGTTTAATTAAACTCGATCAAATCCCTCAAATCGCAGCCTCGCGAATTATTCACGCTCCTGCTACTGCTTCGGTTCGCTATTTGGCGCAACTGATGTTCCGACACAATGTTAGCTATGTATTAATCACTGAAACTCCAGAACCAAACTCAACAGGTGCAGCTCAAAATTCCAAATTTACAAATCCCAACCTCCACAAACTGGTTGGGGTGGTAAGTTCGCGGGATCTCGTGCAGTTGCAGGCCACGGGCAGAGACTCCAACAGAATTAGAGCGGGAGCGATTTGCAGCAGTTCGCCGCCCCTGGTACGATCGCACTCTACCCTAGAAGCAGCCATCGCCCTGCTGCAAAAAAACTACTGCCAGTTGCCTTTATTAGTCATCAACGACAGCAATCAGCCGATCGGGATTGTCAATCCTCAAACTATCCTTTTACAAGCGCTGGATTCAAAATCTCTGCATTCAGGCTTGATCGCTTTGCAGCGCCAGCTAGAATCTAGCAACGCGCAATACAAAAAATTCTTGGCCCAAATACAGCTTCCGGCAGCAAATCGCCACCCAGGTGCAGAAATTTCTGAAAACAGTTTCGCCGGGCCTCTCAATCACCCCGCTACCGTCAACAATCAGGGGATTTGGGATTGGAATCTCGAAACAGATGAGTTTTTTTATTCGGCGCAATGGCAAGAAATGCTCGGCTACAAAGAAGGGGAAATCTCGAATCGGCGATCGGAATGGTGGAGTCGCATCCACCGAGATGACATTGACGCAGTAAAGGCAGCTTTAGAAGATCACTTCGCACAAAAAACAGCGGATTTTGCAGCAGAATATCGGATGTACTGCAAAGACGGCAGCACTGTCTGGGTGCTGAACCGAGGTCAAGTTTTGCGCAGCGCTACGGGCAAACCGCTGCGGGTAGTCGGAACTCATACAGATATTACTCCAAACAAACAGTTAGAACTCAAAAACTGCCCTAGCGATCTGGAGCAATTCCAAGTATTTGATTCTTTGAAAGCAACAGTAATTTTCCAGATGGATGCGGCGGGGATTTGGACATTTCTTAACCGCGCTTGGACTGAAATTACTGGTTTTTCGGTGGCCGAAAGTTTGCAAACTAATTTTTTTGAGTGGGTGCATCCAGATGAGCGCCAGCATTGTACAAATTTATTGGAGTCTTTGCTGTCTAGAAAATCGGTTTTTTATCGGCGAGAACTGCGAATTAAATATAAGTCTGATTCGGGCAAAAACGAATTGGGTATTCACAGTAATTCAGGCTTTGTTTCAGTTGAAATATTTGCCCAAGTCCGGCTGAATTCCCAAGGTGAAATAGTGGGAATTTTAGGGACTTTGCACGATGTCTGCAACCGCGTTGAAGGGGTTGAGGAACTGCGGGAAAGCGAGCGGGCAATTCGATCGCTCTACGAGGTAATGGTGGGCTCGTCCGGCTCTTTTGACGAGCGAACTGCCCGGTTGCTGGCAATGGGTTGCAGTCAGTTTGGGATGGATATCGGGCTGTTGGGCAGGGTTTTGGGCGATCGCTACGAAGTGCTCGCGGCTTATGTACCGTCGGATTTTCCCTTCGGATTTGCAAAAGGAGACGGTTTTTCTTTAAGCAGAACCTTCGAGCGAGAGGTTTTGCGATCGATCGAACCTATTTCGATCGAATCAGCCGGCACTACTCCGTGGAAGCAGCATCCCGCTTACGCCGTGCGCAGGTTGGAGGCTTTTGTCGGGACGCGAGTAATAGTCCAAGGGCGAGTTTTTGGCACTTTGAGCTTTACTTCCCGCACCGCTAAACCTCCTTTAAAACCGCTGAATTTTGAAATTTTAAAGCTGATGGGCAATTACATCGGTGCGGAAATTGCCCGCGAAGAGCGAGAGCGAACTTTGCAGCGACAGTACCAGCGCGTTTTGCTGCTCAAGCAAATTACTCAAAAAGTGCGATCGACCTTAGACACTCAAGAAATTTTTCAGACTACCGCCACCCAAATCGGCCGCGTATTCGGCGTCAATCGCTGTACAATTCACACCTATCTTTCCCAACCTTATCCCCACCTTCCTTGCGTCGCAGAATACTTAGAACCCGGTCACGAATCGGCTTTAGATTTAGAACTTTCTGTCACTTACAACCCCTACACAGAAAAACTGCTCGCAGAAGATATAGCCCTGGCATCTCCCGATGTGTTTGCCGATCCTTTGCTCGAATCTTCCGTGCCGATGTGCCGCCGCATCGGATTAAAATCTATGTTGGCGGTTCGCACTTCCTATCAAGGAGAACCGAATGGAATTATTACTTTGCACCAGTGCGATGCAACTCGCCAGTGGACTCCCGACGAAATTGAACTGTTAGAAGATGTTGCCGCTCAAGTCGGAATTACGTTAGCTCAAGCACGACTTTTAGAAACGGTAGTTCAGCGACAGCAACAGTTGGCAGAGCAAAATGAAGCTTTGGAGCAAGCGCGACAAGCGGCGGAAGTTGCTAACAGAGCTAAGAGCGAATTTTTAGCGACTATGAGTCACGAAATCCGCACTCCGATGAATGCGGTAATCGGGATGACGGGTTTGCTGCTGGATATGCAACTAACTCCAGAACAGCGCGATTTTGTGGAGACAATTCGCACCAGCGGCGATGCTTTGCTGACTATTATTAACGATATTCTAGACTTTTCCAAGATAGAATCGGGTAAAATGGATTTGGAACGCAGCCCCTTCGAGCTGCAAAACTGTATAGAAGAATCTCTGGAATTGCTGGCTCCAAGAGCGTCGGAAAAAGGTTTAGAGTTGGCTTACTTTATTGAGGATTCTGTTCCCAAAAACATTTTAGGAGATGTCACGAGGCTGCGCCAAATTTTGGTAAATCTGCTGGGCAATGCAGTTAAATTTACAGAATCTGGAGAAATTGTCGTCTGCTGTACGGCTAGGAAAATCGAGAGATTACCTGCTAAGAGTTTGCCGGAAATAAGCAATATTCTAGAGCCGCAACAGTTGGCAGGTAGGAGAGAATACGAGATTCAATTTGGTGTCCAAGATACGGGCATTGGCATTCCGCCAGACAGGATCGATCGCCTGTTTAAAGCTTTTTCGCAGGTGGATGCTTCGACAACGCGACATTACGGCGGGACGGGCTTGGGACTGGCTATCAGCCAGCGTTTGAGCGATCTGATGGGGGGTAAAATGTGGGTTGTCAGTCAGGTTGCTCCGGGAAGTTCCAAGTCTCAACCTGCTGTTTATGCGATCGGACAAAGTACCGCAGGAACGCCGCCTGCGGGATTTTATGGGCCGTCGATATCGGGTTCGGGTTCGATTTTTTATTTCACGGTGATTGCTGAAGCGACGGAAACCGCGGCTGAGGAAAAACTGCCGGAATTTGCTGCTGGTAAGCGTTTGTTAATTGTCGAGAATCATGCCATTAACCGGCAAGTTTTGATCCGGCAAGCTGAGGCTTGGGGAATGATACCCCAGGCTGTAACTTCGGGTGCTGAGGCTTTGGAAATCATCAAAGAAAATTCGGCGATCGATTTGGCTATTTTGGCGATGAATCTACCAGATATGGACGGTGTGGCTTTGGCTGTGGAGATTCGTTCATTGGAGCTGAGCAATTTGTCTAGCGGCGACGGGCTAAATCCGAATGTAATCACAGTTAAAAGCCCTCGCAAAGTTACGCTACCTTTGGTGCTGTTTACTTATTTGAGCAAGGCAGAAGTTTGGAAAAAACTTGAAACTACAGAAGTACATTTTTCGGCTTTTTTAACTAAGCCTCTAAAACAGTCACAGTTTTATAATGTATTGCTGCAAGTTTTTGGATATGTTATCGGCAGAAGCGGCAAGGGAGAAATTTCAAATGTGCCGACTTTGACTTCGGGATTGAAGTATTTTGAAAATTCTCAACAACAGCACCGCGTGCAGCGGACACCTGCGGTTTTGAGGCAGGTTCCGAGCAATTCTGCCCCACACGCTCCAGGTAATTCTAGTCAGATTCGGATTTTGCTGGCCGAGGACAATGTGGTGAATCAAAAAGTCGCTACCCATTTGCTCGACAGGATCGGATATCGGGCCGATATTGCGGCTAATGGGTTGGAGGTTTTGGAGGCCTTGAAGCGACAATCTTACGATGCTGTGCTGATGGACGTGCAGATGCCGGAGATGGACGGGTTGGAAGCCACGCGCCGCATTTGTCGGGAATGGCCAGCTCACAAGAAGCCGAGAATTATTGCGATGACTGCTAATGCGATGCAGGGCGATCGCGAAAAGTGTCTGGAAGCGGGTATGGACGATTATATTACTAAGCCCGTGCGCCGGGAAGAGTTGGCGCTCGCCCTCAGCAAGTGCCAACCGCTGCATCCGGATGAATTGAATGCCGTTACTGAGCCGAAAAATCCAGATATTTCTGATAACAATGGCAGTGGTGCTGCTGGAACGTCGAGCGTTACACCGGTAGAAAATTCACCGATTGATTTTCATGTTTTGCACAATCTCCGCGAGCTAGATGATGACGAAGATCCGGATTTTTTGGGGGAGTTGATTAAGATATATTTGTTAGACGCACAGCAGCATTTAGAAACAATTAAGGAGGCTATCTTTCGGGGCGATGCTGACAGTTTGAAGCTGGCTTCTCACACGCTGAAGTCGAGCAGCGCTAATTTAGGAGCCGTGTCTTTTTCTGAAGTTTGCAAGGAGCTGGAGTTGATGGGCCGCGTGGCGGTTGAGTCTGGAGGGGAACAGGTTTTTGATGCGAGGACAGCGCGCGATCGCCTGTTGGAAGCCGAAGCGGAGTGGGAAAAGGTGCGGGCGGCTTTTGAGACGGAATTGCAAACGGGGAAGTTGCGATCGCAAATGGGGAATTAGTCATTAGTCATGGGGCATCGGGCATCGGGCATCGGGCATGGGGCATCGGGCATGGGGCATCGGGCATGGGGAATTGGGCATGGGGCATCGGGCATGGGGCATCGGGCATCGGGCATCGGGCATTAGTTAGGTAGAAAATTACCAATTACCAATTACCAATTACCAATTACCAATTACCAATTACCAATTACCAATTACCAATTACCAATTACCAATTCCCAATTCCCAATTCCCAATTTCCAATTCCCAATTTCCAATTCCCAATTCCCAATTACCAATTACCAATTCCCAATTCCCCATTCCCAATTCCCCATTCCCAATTCCCAATTCCCAATTCCCTGCGAGTGCCCATGCCCCATTCCCTGCGAGTGCCCATGCCCCATTCCCTGCGAGTGCCCATGCCCCATGCCCCATGCCCCACTGCCCTGCGAGTGCCCATGCCCCATGCCCCATGCCCCATTCCCCATGCCCAATTCCCAATGCCCATATTTAACTTTCACCTAAATACGCTTTGCGAACAGTTTCATTTGACTGCAAATCGGTAGCACTACCAGCGACTACAACCTCACCAGTTTGGATCACATAGCCGCGGTGAGCTACACTTAAAGCCATGCGGGCGTTTTGTTCCACCAGTAAAATAGTAGTTCCGCCCGCATTAATATCGCGGACGATCGCAAAAATTTGACTGACTAACATCGGCGCCAAGCCCATACTCGGCTCGTCCAACAATAGCAAACGCGGGCGCGACATCAAAGCCCGGCCGATCGCCAGCATTTGCTGTTCCCCCCCGCTGAGAGTGCCCCCTTTTTGACTAATTCTTTCTCGCAAACGGGGAAATAAATTTAAAGCTTTTTCCATATCAGACTTGATACCGAGAGTATCGTTGCGTAGATAAGCACCCATTTCCAGGTTTTCTTGTACCGTCATGCGCGGAAAAATCAGCCGCCCTTCCGGGCTTTGAGAAATGCCCAAACGGACGATCGCCTCTGTAGACAGCGATTCCAAAGGCTTTCCCTCAAACAATACAGTACCCAGGCGCGGGCGCAGCAACCCTTGAATCGTGCGCAGAGTTGTAGTTTTCCCCGCCCCGTTGCTACCGATTAATGTCACAACTTCTCCCTGCGAGACTGTTAGCGATATTCCTTTGAGAGCGTGGATATTGCCGTAGTAGGTGTGAATGTCTTTGATTTCTAGCATAATTACTCTTTCTGCTTTGTCCTTTGTTATATTATCCCTACTCATTATAAAGTTTTATTGCATTTATTTTAAATTAACCCTTTTTATAGTAGGGAGTTTTTTTACTTAAGTCAATACCCAGCGATCGCTCGAATACCATATATTTTGAGAAGTTATTGCCGCCAACTTTACAGAACCTTTAATCAAACAAAAGATTTCTTGACAGTAACTTTATAGCAATCTCTCAGTAAAGAGATAGTATGAATACGTAAGGGAAAAACAACTAAGTAGCTGCAAATAAACCTTACTGTGTAACAAAATCTGTATTTCTGTCAGAAGCTCTGCTATTGCTTTCATTAGAGAGCACTCACGAAGAGATCTTCACTTAGTTTCACTCTCTTCGAGATCAGGCTTGTGTATTTTCCCGCTCATCTACTTACTAGAAATTACGAAAAAAATAACAGCAGTTACAATCCAGAAAATTCCCGGATCTTTTACCATGAAATTAAATCCCAGTACCGGAGCGATCGCATTTTTATTAGCAACTCCTTTAGTCACCGGCTTGACTGTAGGTATAGCGCCCAGCAGTGCTGTCACAATAGCAGGTTCTGCGGCAGAAGTAAGCATTGACAACTTCAGTCACAAACCGACAGACACACGTACATCGACTAACGCTTACACTTTGACGATAGCTGAGAATGGTGTTGTAATTAGCGATGCGAAAGCTGATGCATTTTTTATATCAAACTGTCACGAATTGCTGGCAGGAAATCTCTCAGAGACTACAGTCCAAGGCACCGGCAACAACTATGGCAGCAACTATTACGGTTTAGCCGAAAGTCAAGCAACAGTTATCGGCGACTTCTACATTGATGCCAAACAAACTTTCTCCTTCAATTTCCAGACATTTTTACATCTTTTAACATCAGTTGACAATCACAAAGCCGAACGCGCCAATGCGACAGGCAGCATATCTTTCTGGTTGATTAACACGGTTACTAACATTCTATTAGACTCTTTTCAACTTGCCAGCAGTTTAGACTCTTCAGAGGGTCTTTATTATGATTTTTCCGCCACCAACAGCTTTGATCCGACAGCAATTAATTTTAATTTCCAGGCTGAAGGAAGTGTAGCACAAAGCGTATTCTATACTTCAGGGGTGTATTCGCGGAAATTCGACAGCGCCACCAACTTAACATTAGTAGAAGTTAAGAACAATATCGCAGAGGCAGAAGCAGTTCCCGAACCGAGCACAGTATTAGGTACTGCAATATTTTTAGGATTGTTTGTCAGGGCGCGAAAACTCAAGAATAAATTGTCTGAAGTCAAATCAAAAGCTGCTTAATCAGTAGGCTAGATTGCAAAAAGCGCAAAATATCTTGAAGGTATCTGCGTTCATCTGCGGTTTCCCTAAGCTGTTGTGCATCTAGATTGTCTATGGTGATTGAGGGGGAGAGGGTTCGATGGGGAGAGAATTTTTGATCGGTTTAGGAAATATACAATTTAAATGCACAACAGCTTATCAATCAAAGATTTATGCAAGAAGTCTAGTTTAATCAGTTACCTAAGCAGGTAAATACAAATAATTATCAACCATGTGTTTTTTGAGTTGGGTTTTTTATTAGTATAAAATATTATTTTTGAATTATGTAAATTTTGGTTGCAGTTGCCATTAAACTTTAATTTGTAACTATAGCACTTCTGGTGTAATACCATTTCGTAAAATTTTTGCTACAAAAGAAGTATTGGGAAATAGTGAAACGGAGGATTGTTTCCACTGGCCCTGTTTGTCAGGTGGCTCGCTGTAAGAAGGTCGCTATTTTTTTAGGTATAAAAAAATGGCTCCGCACCCGACTACTGTTGCAGAACTTTTGAGAATTGGTGTGACATGAGGTACGCTGGGGTTTTTGGTAATTGAGAAACAGGTAAGTAGGTAGGTGCAAATAAATTTTTAAACTTTTTTATGTCACAGAATGTGTATTGCTGTCATCACAAAAGCGTTTGCTTTCCCGCAGATCCCGAAAGCTAACGTTTCACGGAGTGACCCTCGCTTTTGACTACTTGTGTATTTTCCTGCTCATCTACTTAATCGGTAATTACTTACCCAGGTACCTCACTTAATTGAAAACCCCTATAGCTTTACATAGCATTTATAGAAAAATCTCATATCTTCATCATAACTTTACGTAAAGTCGCGCTTCGTCTACTATGATTATTGAACGGGAATTAACCAAACACAGGGTTTGGTATCCGTATCATTACTGAAAAGTAAAAATCATCAGGTGCTGCAAATATGAATAGAAACCGTAGTTTGGGTCAAAGCTTATTATTATTGGCTGCACCCTTAGTTGCTAGCTGGAACTTAGATATTTCCTCTAGCAGTGCTGCTATTATTACGGGTTATGAGGTGGAAGAAGCAAACACGAAAGAAATTATTTATGAACGCGGTGCGTCAGATATTTTTCCTCCCAATATAAATATATCCGATCGCGACATTTTTTTGAAAAAAGACTTGTTAAGTATTGCAGTGCCCGACACCGATCAAAAGTCCCCGCTGTTAGGAGATCAGATGACATCGATATTGGGGCATTTATCTGTTCAGATTAATGATGTTTTTGTACCCAACAGCGAGACAGAATCTACTCCTGTCGCACCTGTGAATAATGTTCGATCGCAATCTGCAAACAGTCAGGAAATTAACTCGCTCCCTCCCGATGAAGATCCTTTAAAAATCTTTTTCAAATCGATCCATTTTGAAGAACAGTTAGATACAGGAAAAAATCCAAGCCAAACTCCATCCTATACAGATTATACAGACAGAGTTGAGCAAGTCAAAATTAATCCAAGTCCTGTTTCCGAAGATCCTACCATCAAAGCACCGTCTGAAAATAACTCTGCAACAGCACCGACTAATGCTGCTACGCAATCTTCTGAACCTTTGAACACAAAAACTATGGCGGAATTGGCACAAGTTCCGAAAGTTCTACCGACCAAGGATCCAGAAAGTTTCGATATTGTGCCAGTAGCAGGCGGTGCGCTCGGTTTGGGATTTCTGATCTGGATGCTATTCCAAGATTGAAAAGGCTAATATAGCAGAAGGAAGAGTTGACCTGGGACAGTTGACCTGGGACAGTTGACCGAAGTCCTGCCGTCGGGCCGTCGGGCCGTCGGGCCGTCATTAATCACCCGGAAGAAGGAAGAATGCTATAAGGCTATAAGGCTATAAGGCTATAAGGCTTCGCGAGAGGTAAAAAAACTTGTCCTGAGCGTCTTGCCCGCTCGCGTAGCCGAAGGGAGCCGAAGGAAGGAAGAAGAAAGAACATTTTGGGACGCAGAACTTCTATATTTAGGGTGCGCACTGCGCGCACCTTACCCGATTAAGACTGTTTTATAGCCTTGAATCCAGGTAAAAAACCAGGTTCCAGTCGAGTGCGCCATTCCTAAAATACTAAACACTGCCATCTTCTTCTTCTTTTCCCAAATATGCCTCAATCACGCGAGGATTTGCGCGAACCTCTGCGGGAGTTCCCTCAGCAATTTTAGTACCGTACTCCATCACGCTAACGCGATCGCTAATTCCCATCACTACTTTCATATCGTGTTCGATCAGCAAAATACTCAAATCCAACTCATCGCGAATCCGGTAAATAAACCGAGTTAAATCAGCCGTTTCATTCGGATTCATCCCCGCAGTCGGTTCGTCCAAAAGCAGCACTTTCGGATCGGAAGCCAAAGCCCTCGCTATTTCCAATCTCCGCTGGTCGCCGTAGGAAAGGTTTTTCGCCAACTCCGGCGCTTTTTTCACGCCTAAACCGACAAAATCCAGCATATTCAGGGCTTTTATTTTAGCTTCCCGTTCCTCCGACATCGCAGTCGGTGGGCGGAGGATTGCACCCAACAAACCTGTTTTCAATCGGCAGTGTCTACCTACCAAAACATTGTCCAGCACAGTCATATTGTTAAACAAGCGGATATTTTGAAAAGTTCTAGCAATCCCGAAACTTGTCAGGCGATCGGGCGCTAAACCGGTAATATTTTTATTGTCAAGTACCAACTCACCAGCACTCGGTTTGTAGATACCCGTCAGCATATTAAAAAAAGTGGTTTTCCCCGCACCGTTGGGGCCTATCAAACTGGCGATCGAGCCTTTTTCTAAAGTTAAACTAACCTGGTTGACGGCTGTCAAACCGCCGAATCTCATTGTAAGTTGCTGTGCTTCTAATAGTGACATTTTGGTTGTGTTTCCTGATATTAGTTTTGATCTTCTCGGGTAGGGTGCGTGACTGCAAATAGATTTAGGTGGAATCTAGCAGGCTTCTGGCGTCACGCACTTTTCAGAATATACGAGGATTTGAGCCTCTAATTTGTGATTGTGGGTAGTTTTTGTTATACCAATTTTTATTGGCGAATGCAACATGAGTCGTAGGGTGTGTCGCCTGCGATAAATTCCGAACTTGCATATCGACAATCTAGCAGCGACGCACCTTACAAAATGATTGAGGAAATTAACCAAACACTTCTTTGGTCGCCAAATCGTGTCAAAATCGTATTACTTGGATTTGGTAAGGTGCGTCAGCAGAAGATTGTTTGAGTTGAGTCTAATCTCTCTCTCTGACGCACCCTACAGAATTTGATAACTTTCACTCTCGAAAATCAACTTGGGAGATTATACAAGATTGCAAAAGTCCTTTTTATCAAGTTTTCGGACGGCGTCGAAGCCCATCCCACAAGAAAAAAACTTTTTGTGGGATGGGCTTCGACGCCGTCCTCGCTATTTTTGAAATTCAAGTCTATTGTCGGACATATTTTCTAACGTACAGACAAAATAGAACTTAAAAAGATTAGATTCCAGCGAACGGAGAGGGCGATATTGTGCGTGCAAATCTGCCGTCGAGAAGTTCTCAATCAGTTTGAGATTGAGTTCATCAGCCCAAGAGGCAATTTGGTCAAACCCAGTAATCCACGGTGCATACATACTTTCGTATTTATCTATGTAATCATTGATATCTTGGTAGCCAGTGGTTCTCAAAATCACCTGCTCCGACATATAATCAAAAGACAATCGAAAATCATTAACATTGTCGCGAATTTGTTCTAACACAAATATTACATCTTTTTTAGCAAGCAAGGTTGTGTTGCCTTCCCACAAAAAATATGTCGGTAGCTCGAAATTAAATTCGCTGTGTTTCAGCAAGGAGATTAAACCGTCTTTTACGTAATCGCCGGGAATGTAGCGAACATTTGCAGTAATTTTGTTGGCTTTGAGAGTTTCTTCCTTTAATTGCAGTGTAGCGCGATCGTCTATTTCAAAATAAGTCGCTTTTTCTCCATTAATTCTCGCAGCACGAGTATCCAAGCCGGAGCCTAAAATAACTACTTGTTTGCAACATCCTAAAATTTGATTTGACAAAACATCATCAAAATACTTAGTCCGCAGCTTCACCATTTCTTTGGCGGCGGGAGAGTTTTGAGCTATTTTAGCAGCGATTTCTTTTGTTTCCTCATTCAGCCAGATTTTTACTACATTATCAGTGTAAAGCGGGGCCGTTTCTTGGTTTTCTTCGGCTCTAAATTCTGCCACGATAAAAGCAGTCCCAGTTACATTGTTCATGGCTAATCTTTCACGTTTACTATTGACTTCTGGCATCTGCTAAAGATTCGTTGGTCGCTGCACCATCCGAATGCAGTTCGGCTTCGTGGATGCGATCGGGAATCAGCCCCTCTGGCCGCACGATCATCATGACAACTAGGGTTAAACCGAATAGAAATAAGCGCAGTTGAATAGGGTCTAAACTGGTTGCTAAAAAGTCGGCTAACTGGGGAATTGCTATTCTGGGAAGTACAAAGGTATTCAGAAAACCTTTGAGGACTTGGGCGAGTTGGGGGAGATAAAGCCGATCGGCAGACATGATAATAATAGCGCCCAAAATCACCCCAGTCATGTTGCCCAAACCGCCTAAAATCACCATACACAGGATGATCACCGACACCGAGAAATCGAAGACGCTGGGAAAAATCGCGCTGATATAAGCGGCGTAAAACGCACCTGCAAAGCCCGAAAACGTCGCTCCCATCGCAAAAGCCGAAAGTTTGGTTTTGACCAGGTTAATGCCCATGGCACTCGCCGCTAATTCATCTTCCCGCATGGCATTCCAGGCCCTCCCCAAGCGGGAATCTCGGAGCCGCGAAATCATGAAGTAAGAGAAGACAACGAGCAGTAATATTAGGTAGTACCAGGGAAAGTAGTTGCCGGTACTGAATGTACCGACGATCGGGAGAGATGGACGCCCGATCGGGTTAATTCCCGCTTCGCCGCCGGTGAGGTTAAAAGGTCGATCGCACCCAACTAGACACAGCACCAATTCCGGCTTACCCAAAATTGAAGCGACAATCTTCGAGATTGGCTCGTCGATGCGAATTGCGGTTAAATTCCGAAATACCACCGGGATAATTTCGCCAAAACCGAGGGTAACAATTGCCAAATAATCGCCCTTGAGGCGCAGTGTCGGAATACCCAGGATAACGCCCGCAATTCCAGCTACAGCCGCGGCGATCGGCAAAACCAGCCAAAAATTCCAAGCAATATTTATCTGCCCGGAAGATAGCAAAGCCGTGGTGTAAGCGCCGATCGCAAAAAACGCCGCATATCCCAAATCCAACAAACCCGCAAAACCCACCGTAATATTCAAACCCAGGGCGAGCATAATAAAGATTTGAATCTGTACTACCGTAGCAATCCAGCCCGTCTTAGCCTCCAGATCGATAAACGGAAACAGAATTAAGATAAAAGCTAATGTTACCAGAGTTGCTTGTCGCTGGCGTTCTCCCGGCAAACCCTGCAAAGCACCCATTAACGAAGCTGTCAAAGTTGCGATCGTCAAACTGCAAATCCCGTACAGTAGAGTAGTCGGCAAATCCACAGCAGATTGACCCGAAAACGGTCGAACTAAAACCCCTTCGAGCACGCTAGCAACTAACAGCCAAATGCCCAAACCCAAGCCAGCCAAACTGCCGGCTGTTGCACCCATTTTCGGGCTGTTAACCTTTTGCTCTTGACAGCTAATGAAGCCCGCAGCCGTGCCCATCAGCCACCCGATTACAGTTCCACTCCAACCGCCGAAGAGCACAACAGTCAAAAAGGCGATCGCCCCTAATATACCGCTCGATTTAATTGCTTGGATTATTTTGTTTGACATAAGAAGGAAGTTCGGCAACGAGCAATGTACGGGATGTAACGGATGTAACAGATTTATCTAGGAACTATCGATCGCTATGCGATCGGGTTAATTAAAGTGTAGGATACTTTGGCTGCGATTGTTTGGGCCGAGCAATCGAAAATTGAAATATACTGGAACTGTTACCGCAACACTATTCAAAAGGGCGATCGCTATATGGTACAAGCTCCTGAAAAAACTATCACCCTCGACGAGTTTTTGCAATTGCCAGAAACCAAACCCGCTAGCGAATACATCAACGGTGCTATACTACAAAAACCCATGCCAAAAGGAAAACACAGCAAACTGCAAGGCAGACTCGTAACAGTCATCAACGACATTGCAGAGAAACCGCAAATTGCCATCGCCTTACCAGAACTTCGCTGCACCTTTGGCGGACGTTCTATTGTTCCCGATGTCGCGATTTTTGTTTGGAATCGAATTCCCCTAGACGCTGACGGTGAAATTGCCAATACATTTAACGCTTACCCAGACTGGACAATCGAAATTTTGTCACCGGGCCAAAGCCAAACCAAAGTCACCAACAATATTTTGCACTGTTTGAACGCCGGTTGCCAGATGGGGTGGTTGCTCGATCCAGATGAAAAAAACATTTTAGTCTATCCAGCCCAACAACAGCCAATTTCTCTGCAAGAACCGACAGATATACTTCCCGTCCCCAACTTTATGCCGGAAATGCAGTTGACTTTAGGCGAAGTTTTTGGCTGGCTCAAACCAGGGAATATTTAATTTGATAGTGGATAGTTAACTCGATATTTTACCAGCGGATGTTTTAGGCGATCGCAAATCCGGTATGCTGGCGTACTTCCCGCGAATGAAAAGCTAAAACAATGCAATTTTCAGCAACCCCGCCCTCCACTAATTCATCAGTAATCCCGTCTTCAATACCGTCATAATGAATCCAAAGTTTACCTTCCCCTCAACATGAATGAGGCAATAATCAACTCGTCTTTGACCCTCCCACCCTTCATTCATTAATAAAAAATCATTACGATCTTGGCTAACAATGACTTTGCTATTAATCTCACCGTATCTGTACGGTAGGCTGGCATAGTAAGACAAAATTTTATAGATTAACTCGCGGTATTCTTCTAGTTTATCCATCTCGTAATAACCTCCTGAACAGGAGAGAAACAAAAATTTGGATTTTTCCATCTGCTAGAACAACTCGTGGGATGTTTGTAGTGAGGACTTCAGTCCTTCTTTTTGCGGACTAAAGTCCTCACTACAAACCAAACTACAAACCAATCCCAAACCTACTGCACTTTCAAACCTTCTCCTGAACATTCTCGCCCAACAAACCGCCAGGCCGAAAAGCCAAAATCACCACCAAAACCCCAAACACCCAAGCATTAGTCCAGCGGCTCGACAAATACTGATCGCTCAAAGACGAAAGCAACCCAATCAAAACTCCGCCCAACATCGCCCCCACAATATTGCCAATTCCACCCAAAACCGCCGCCGTAAAAGCCCTCAATCCCGCCGTAAAACCCATCGTAAAAACAATAGTATTGTTGTACAAACCAACCAGAATCCCCGCCGAACCAGCCAAAGCTCCCCCGATCAAAAAAGTCAGAGCAATAATCTGATCGACATTAATTCCCATGATTTTAGCAGCATCGCGGCTTTGAGCCGTAGCCCGCATCGCCTTTCCCAGACGAGTGTACTGCACGAACACGTGAAGCAAAACCATCAATGCTAGCGCCACCACCAACACAATTAAATCCTTAGTGGTAAACACAATACTTGTTTGAATTCCCAAAGCTTTGAGAATATCAACTCGCGGCAACAAATCGGGAAAGCTTTTCGGAGCAGCCGAATTAGAACCCATCACCGGAATAAAAGCTTTCAATCCTCCCCAAAACAGCCCCATATTTTGAAAGATAAAAGAAACTCCGATCGCCGAAATGAGAGGAGCCAAACGCGGAGCATTGCGTAAAGGTCGATAAGCGTACTTTTCGACAACAATATTCAGTCCAGCACAAAACGCCGAACAGACAATTAAAGCGACTAACATCACCGGTATAGCAACCGCTAAAGGTGCGCCGTCTTGAATGCCAAAAGCTCCGAACACTGTCAGGGAAGCAAAAGCACCCAACATATACAAATCGCCGTGAGCAAAATTGATTAACTCAATAATGCCGTAAACCATCGTATAACCTAAAGCAATAATCGCAATCAGCGCCCCATTGACCAAGCCTACTAATAATTGTTGGATTAAAACCTCAGGACTGCTAGCTATTTCTCCAATAATTTTGGGCAAGTCAAATCCGGCGATCGGCCCTAATAACAAAACTATATAAGCTACACCTACATATAGAAGAATACTCTGCCATTTTTTCATATTTTTGGGAGATTTAGAATTGGGAATTGGGAATTAGGAATTGACCAGGGGAAATTGGAAAATTGAGAATTGTCAATTGGGAATTAGGAATCTTTCGTGTTCCGATCGCTACTCTAATTCTTAGGAACTAAAATTTAATAACTTAAACACCTCCTATAATCTTTTTTACTATAAGCTGCGAGGTAAAACGAGGCAGAGCCTCAATATCTGCGTTACCAGGCAGAGCCTGGTAACAAGCAAAATTTGGGAATTAGGAATCTTTGGTGTTCCGATCGCTACTCTAATTCTTAGCGATTATTTATCAGTTATAACCAATGACCACTGACAAATGACCACTGACAAATGACCACTGACAAATGACCACTGACAAATGACCACTGACCAATTATTCCGCCTTGAGCGCGCTCACAAACTCCCACTTGCCGCCTTTAACCACATTTCCTGACATTACAGTCAAGCTCGTGTCGCCGTTAGCGTCAAAACTCCAATTGCCGAGTACCCCGTTAAAATCCTTAGTTGCCAAGACAGCATCGCGGATCGCAGCCCGGTCATTTTTGCAGACTTTATTAATTGCTGCGATCGCCACTTTAGCAGATTCAAAAGCATAAGCTGCATAAGCTTCCGGTTCAGCATTATATTTTGCCTTGTAACCTTCGTACCACTTCGCGCCCTCACCAGTCAATTCTTTAGGAGGCAAGCCGCCAAAAGTAGCATAAACACCCTCGGCATCTTTGCCTCCGGCATCAATTAAAGCTTGCTCTTTAATGCCATCCGGGCCCATGAACTTAACTGCATCAGCCGCCATCCCGACATTTCTCATGTCTTTAATTATTTGTCCGGCGTTGCTCTGAGTAGTGCCGCCGAAGTAAATCATGTCTGGATTTAAAGCTTTGATCTTATTCATTAGCGCTTTGTAGTCGCTAGCTTTGATATCGATTCCCTCCCGGCCGAGGACTTGAATGCCCAGCTTTTTAGCAGTTGCTTCAAAAACGTCAGCGATACCTTTACCGTAGAGTTCTTGGTCGTCCAAAATGAAGACTTTTTGCACGCCCAAAGATTTCGCCCAGTTACCGGCGACAGAACCTTGAAGGTCATCAGCAGGCACAACCCGGGTGAAATTGCGAGTACCTGCGGGATAATAAACGTTGGGTTCTTTGGGTTCGCCTTTTCCCGGTTTAGTCAGTCCCGGATAAGTATTGGCCGGACTGATCATCACGACGTTAACTTGGTTGAGCACGGGAATGGAAAGTTTGGCGGCACCGGAGTTATAGTGACCGATGACGGCAACTACCGAACCGTCAGCGGCGACTTTGTTAGAGTTGGAGGTTACTTGGGACGGGTCCCATTTGCCGGCGGCGGCGGTGGCGTCATCGAGAACTTCGTATTCGATTTTGATTTTGCCGTCGCAAGCTTTCGAGTCGGTTTCGGCGAGTGCTTGTTTGATGCCGTTGACCATTGTTTGAGCTTGACCCAACGCGCTACCTGTCATGGGGAGCATGGAGACTATTTTGACAGTATTTGGGTCTCCGGGGGTGCTGACAGCGACGGGAGTGGCTGCGGGAGTTGATCCCGGAGTGCTGCCGGGAGTTGTGGCGGTCGGTGTTTGAGGACTTTGACAGCTAGCGCACAGAGAGGCTATGCCGGCGGCTACAAGTATTTTCCGCAATCCTGCGGCGCTGAGATTCAGTGTGGTGTAGGTTTTTGAGGGTGTGGCACTTTTGCCTGATTTCTGGGAAATGTTCATAGGTTGGTTGGTTTGTTGCTTCTGTTTTTGCATATTTTTCACCGTTGTAAGTATGTAGTCAAGAGTTAGCATAAATTTGAAAATTTTAGGCAAACTGTTAGAGATATACTGCTGCAACAAGCTTGGGACTTGCGGCAGATATCCTGTATTCGGTGCGGCGGGGGCTTTTTCCGTACTATGGGTGAGTTCAGGATTTCATGGCGGTTAACTAGAGTCGCGATCGCAAATTACACTCAATGTGTTGACCTTCAGTCAATGTGTTGACATTGTATATACAAAAAGTTAAGATATAAATATTCTAGAGCTACTAGCTCTAATTACTGCTCTGTTTAGCCGGACGTAACTATTATGTACCCGCCAGTATCTGAAGGGCCAGTCAGCCAGACCCGCGATGTTACAATCAACATTCGAGCTCAGCCAAATCAACGCGATCTAATCGATCGCGCGGCCCAATTACAGGGAAAGAGCCGATCGGAGTTCATGCTGGAATCAGCCTACCAAAAAGCTCAAGATGTTCTTCTCGACAGATGTTTTTTTGGGCTAGATGAACTTAAACTTAAGCAATTTTTGGCGCTGCTTGATGCACCACCGACTCCCAACCAGAAGCTAAACGCATTACTAAAAAGAAAATCTCCGTGGGATTAGAGCGAGATTTAAACAAACTGTGTCCGCCCGAAAAACTGAACTCGTTACATCAAATTGAGAGCTTTGATTCAGGCAACAATCAGTTAGATGAATGGCTCAAGCGCCGCGCTCTGAAAAATGAGTTAGAGGGGGCTTCACGGACTTATGTTTTGTGCCATAGCCAAGCAGTCATTGGCTACTATTGTCTGGCAACTGGAGCAGTAGCACAAACTGCTGCAACTGGTAAAGTCCGGCGCAATATGCCCGATCCGATTCCTGTAATGGTAATAGGAAGGCTCGCAGTCGATCGCCATTGGCAAGGCTCCGGCATCGGACGCGCTCTACTGCGGGATGCAATTCTTCGCACTTTGCAAGCTGCTGAGATTGCAGGGATACGGGCAATTATCGTACACGCTATCTCGGAAGATGCCAAGCGGTTTTATGAGAAGTGCGGATTTATTGTTTCCCCGATCGAGCCTATGACTGTGATGGTGAAAGTTAGCGATGCGATTGCTTCACTTTAGCTCAGACGTTATTTGCTGTCGTTGGAGGTTTGCTAGCGCATGATTGAGTTGCAGTCAGATTTAGAATACGTGTTGAACGATCGCCTAAAAGTCTCTCTAGATGCGATCGCACAATTTTGCCAGCGCTGGAACATTGTCGAGTTTGCCCTGTTTGGCTCAGTGCTGCGGGATGACTTTCGCCCTGATAGCGATGTGGATGTATTAGTTACCTATGAGCCATCCCACCGCCTCACGCTTTCTCATTTATTGGGAATGCAGGAGGAAATAGAGGATTTATTTCACCGTTGTGTAGATTTGGTGGAAAAGAAGCAGTTAAAAAATCCCTATCGGCGATCGAACATTTTAAAAACCTATCGAGTGATTTATGCAAGCCAACGAGCGGGATAGCGCTTCACTTTGGGACATGGCGCAGGCAATCCGTCTGATTCAAGAGTTTACGGCTGATGTTTCATGCGAGACTTATCTTGAAAGTGTTTTTATCCAAAGTGCCGTAGAGCGGCAGTTGGGAATTTTGGGGGAGGCAGCCCGGAGGGTTTCAATCGAGTTTCAGCAGTCACATCCCGAAATCGATTGGCGAAATGCCATTAACTTACGAAATATTGTAGTTCACCGTTATGACCAAGTGAGTTCGGAAGTTATTTGGAATATTGTTACAAGTGTTTTGCCTAGTTTACTGGTACAAATAGAGGAATTATTGCCGACCTTACCTGATGATAGTTGAGCGATCGCCCACAAACGCAAAAACACGTGCGGCGAAGCTATGCCGAGCGTAAATATCTCCTTCCCAGGCTCTGCCTGGGAATGCCTACCCGGAGGATATGCCTCCAGCACGCGAGGCAGAGCCTCGGGAAATAGGTTTCCAGGCAGAGCCTGGGAACCAGTTAAAAGAGGTCTATTACCATAGTTCCAAAAATCAACTAGACTGTGAAATCAACGAAGACGCGGTTTTTTCCTGAGACCGATCGACACTAAATTCTTCATAGTACGATCGCTCAGTATTCACATCCCACAAATCGTGCTTTTCCCCAAGCAGATTTCTCGCTGCCAGCATCCCCGTCAGCATAGAATGGTCTTGGTTATTGTATCGGTGCATACCATTTCGCCCGATCGTCTGCAAATTATCAATCCCAGTCAAAAAACTTTCCAAAACCCGCAAATGTCCGCGATATTCCGCATCGTAAACAGGATAAGCCTTCGGCTGGCGCAACACCACCCCATCCTTAACATCCGCAGCTTTTACCAAACCCAACTCGGCCAACTCACGGGTTGCTAACTCCACAAGTTCAGCATCCGACATTTCCCAAAGTTCGCCGCCTTCATTGCAAAAATATTCCATTCCCAAACAAGTTTTGCTGGCGTCGGGAACCAATGCAGCACTCCAATTCTTAAAGTTCTGAATCCGTCCGACTTGGACTTCGGGAGAATGAATGTAAATCCAGTTGTCAGGAAACAAGTTTGGGCGATCGACAATCAGCGATACAATCAAAAAATCTCGATATTTTAGCGATCGCGCCGCGTGCAACACCTCTGCCGGCGGCTGCGGTTGCAGCCTTGCTACCAGCGCCGATATCGGCATACTCGTAATGAAATTCTCCGCCGAATATTGAACTAATTCTCCGTTATGCTCAGCAGTAATACTTTGAATTTTATTACCTTCACGCTCAAAGCTAATCACCTTAGTATCGAGATCAACTTTGCCGTCTTTTTTTTCCACAGCTTCCGCGAACTTTTCCCACATCATCCCCGGCCCCAAAGCCGGATAGTCAAACTCTTTGATTAACGTTTTGGTGTCGTTGCTGCCAAACAAAGCATTAACGATCGCTGTTGTCAGGGACAATCCTTTAATCCGCTGCGCCGCCCAATCCGCTTGAATTTCCGAGCAGGGAATTCCCCAAACTTTTTCAGTGTAAGTCTTAAAAAATGTTTTGTATAAACGTTCGCCAAAACGATTGATCACCCACTGTTCAAAAGTTGCTTCTTCCCGCAGCGGCCAGATTTTAACTTTCAGATAGCTCAAGATAATCAGCGCACTCTCAATTATCCCCAAATTAAACAGAGTATTGAAGGCACTGATCGGATAGTTAAAAAAACGACCTCGATAAAAAATTCGCGACAATCGCGGCACTTTAATAAAGTCATTTCCCAGTACCTCTTGCCACAACTGCTGCACCGCTTCAACTTTAGTATAAAATCGGTGGCCCCCAATGTCAAAACGGTAGCCTTTGTAGGTTTCCGTGCGGGCCAACCCGCCAACTTTATCCCCTTTTTCCAGTACAACAGGGATGATGCCTTGCTTGACCAGCTCGTAGGCAGCAGTCAAACCCGCAGGCCCAGCACCCACGATCGCCACAGGATAATGTTTCACTCAGCCTACCTCCAGCTTGTTTATCGAACTATACAATTATTTATAACTTATAAAATTTATAGATTCACCATTGAATACCCCGATCGACTATCGATCGAGCTACAGAGGTTGCAGGACAATTTGCCTTGATTCATTGAGCGGATACTGGCAAACTAACTTTGCCAGTCAAGGGCTTTTTTGGGGACAACACATGGCGAGCCGTGCCGATCGCAAATGCCAGTCCGCTGTAAAAATAGAAAAGCCAGTGCCAAGGAATTGTTTTCAGCGCAAATACGAGACCGTGTTTTTGCTGAAAAAAGCTGTAAAGCGGTGCATTAATTGCTACCAGCGGTATTGCCAGCAAGCCAGCCAGTACCAGAAAGTTGAGCGACCAGCACGTCCCCACAACTGACAGCAGCATTGCATAAGTTAAAACTACACTGATCCGGTTCGAGACTTGCAAGTTGAGGTCATTATTCAATTGGCGATCGCGACAAATCAATTCTGTCCAAGGGAGCGCTCGGTAAAAAAAGTCAGCTTTCACCATCCCCATCGCTTCCCAGCGCTTTAAATGCTTCACCTGCAATGTTTTGCACAGCCGAATGTTATAACCGGCTCGTTTCAAACGGTAGCCGAGCTCAATATCTTCGATCGAAGCTCGGCGATAACTTTCATTAAAGCCACCCATCTGCAAAAAAATTTCCCGGCGAATCACTCCGCAAGCCCCCCAAAAAGTTGAAGCTTCTTCGTTACCAGTTTGGTGCACGTAGTGGTGCAGCAGGTTCCTGTACTGCGATAGAAAACCAGGATCTCCGGGGGAATCGTCATAGGAGCCGATCAAAGCAGCCAAGTAGGGATTATTTTTGAACACCGATTTGGCATAACCCACAGCCTCAGGACAAACAGCGACATCAGCATCCACAAAAAACAGAATATCTCCCTTCGCAGCTTGCGCTCCCAAATTTCTCGCTCGGGCCGGGCCGCCACATTCGGGAATTCTGATGACTTTTGCGCCGAATTCCTTGGCCAGACGCCAGGAACCGTCGCTTTCGCCATCTGCTACTACAATAATCTCGATCGGTCTCGGTACAGCTTGAGCCAGTTTTGACAAACAGGTGCGGAAGTAAGATCCCCCGTTGTGGACGGGGATAATCACGGATACAGTAGGATGTGCGGTATAATTCATCACCAAAATTGTTTAAATTACCTGACAAAAAAATGAGTTAATTTCAATGCTGCTACTTTACGAAGGGTAAAATCAGCTCTAATTTTTTGTTGATCACCCGATTTCTGTTTCTCTTCAACTAAATTTTTTTCTCGCATTGTAGACTGCATTTTTCCCCATTCATCCCTGTATTGTACGCCAAATCTGGCTGAGACTGACCTGATGCAGATAGCAGCTTTACAGAATCTTTATATATATGATTGTTTTTGTAAACCTTAGAAAAAGCCCCACCAGCCATTGTGTCTGACAGCGTTCCAGCCCACAAGACTTTGATTTTATAGTTAGTTTTTAGTATAAAATGCAACATATTCAATACGGAGACCAGCCGACTGTGAGGACTTGCCCCCGTACAGTTTCTTTGACACACCCGATCCGCCAATGACTCCTGCACCAAGTCTGTATCCCGACTACTGTGTCAATGCACATTTTATGAGTTTTGGCAAGAGATTTAAAATATACATCTTAAAATTTCCGACAGTGTGCGATCGACCTTAGGTCTTTGTTAAGATACCATTAAATCGGTGTCAGAGAGTCACAATTTTTACATAAAAAAGTTTTTATATCGCATGAACAACACCAAACACAATTTAAATCAGCCATTAATTTCAGTAATTATACCTGCTTACAATGCTGAGGAATTTATTGCGCAAACAATCGAGTCTGTGCTATCTCAAACTTATCAGAATATAGAAATTTTAGTTGTGGACGACGGCTCTACAGACACAACCGCTGAAATCATCAAATCCTTTGCTCAAAAAGATAGCCGAATTATTTTATTGCAGCAATCAAATGCCGGAGTCGCCGCCGCTCGCAACCTAGCAATTCAAAAATCCAAAGGCGAATATATTGCACCCATCGATGCCGACGATATTTGGTATCCGCAAAACCTAGAAAAACAAGTAAAATGCCTGACTGACTCAGCACCATCTGTTGGAGTTGTCTATTCCTGGTCAGTTGATATCAACGAACAAGACTTGCTCACAGGTGGATTTTACAACTCCACCATCGCAGGAGCAGTTTACACACCATTAGTTTATAAATATTTCATAGGCAATGCCAGCTCATCTCTAATTCGGCGCATTTGTTTCGAGAAAGTCGGCGGGTACAACTGTCAATTTAAACTAGAAAGCGCTCAAGGCTGCGAAGACTGGGAACTTTACCTCCGCATAGCCGAACATTATCAATTTAAAGTAGTGCCAGAATATTTAGTTGGCTACCGACAGATTGCCAGCAGTATGTCTGGCAACTATGCAGCAATGGCAAAATCTCACTCTTTAATTATGGCAGATGTCCGGCAGCGACATCCCGAAATTCCCAGCAGTATTTATCGCTGGTCTAGCAGCAGTTTTTACATTTACTTAGCATTCAGAAGCAACAGCAGTGGCAATTACCGGAGTACATTATCTTGGCTGTATCTAGCTTTCACAGAAGATTTTTTGATGGCACTATTGCATCACAATCTGTACTTACTGTCAATAGAAAGCATTTTGAAAATTATAGTTTCACCGCCAACCAAATCAGGCTTAAAATTAAAACAAACATCAGAATTGAATCAAGGGACGACACTTGCAACGATTGAGAAGCGGACGAAAGTTCACAGAATGCTGCCGTCGCAGGTATATGAAAAAATGCGATTGAATAGTTTAACAAGATAGGACTTATATAATCTCCGGTCATGATTCCTGTGGGGGCAGATTCACCAACCATTTATGAAACCCACAAACAATCTCATAAATCGGCCCCATCCCGCCATGATTTATACCAATATTTTACTTATATCATCTCCGGTCATGATTCCTGTAGGGGCGGGTTCACCAACCATTTATGAAACCCACAAACAATCTCATAAACCCGCCCTACTACGCGATTATTTACATCAACATTTTACCAATAAATTCACGGTACATTGTTATTGTTGGTGGGCGGGGGCGGGTTTATAAGATTATTCATTTTGCTCGGGAATTGTTGTGAACCCGCCCCTACGAATTTGGTTGATTATAATAACAACGTGTCCTAACACTGGCGACTGCTATGCCATCAGCTTTAAATGAAGTTAACCGATGTTATAGTGCTAGCACTTACGCCAGAAAGAACACCTAGCGACTCTCCTGTCAAGACATTTTTGATTAAAGCTCCCCGAGGATCTTGAGTTATCGTTAACTGATTGAAAGTTAATCCTCCTGTTAATCCGATCGCATCTTGACCGCTGGTAAAATCAGCAATTATATCGAATCCGCTATCGGGACTCAACACAAAAATGTCATTTCCCAAACCGCCGATTAAGCTATCATCGCCTAAATCTCCGGATAAGAAATCATTGCCCGTGCAACCAACGAGAGTATCATTCTCTTTGCCCCCGTAAATCGTATCGTTCCCTTCGCTGCCACAGATTAAATCCTGATGTCCGTTACCGCCAAGCAAGTCATCTCCAGCAGCGCCACATAAAGTATCGTTTCCTAACTTTCCGAAAATAGTATCATTGCCTTCACTGCCTTTAATTAAATTGTCTCCTTCGTCGCTGTCAGTAAAATCCGTGGGAAACTCAATTAGATCGCAAATGCAATCAGTATCAGCTACAGGTGCAGGCGTCGGAGTAGATACAGCTTCAGGCGTTGGAGTCGGTGCAGGTGCAGGCGTCCGAGTTGGAGTTGGCACAGGTGCAAGCGTCGGAGCAGATACCAGTTCAGGTGTAGGCGTCGGCACAGGTGCAGGCGTCGGAGCAGATACCAGTTCAGGTGTTGGAGTCGGTACAGGTGCAGGCGTCGGAGTCTGCACAGGTGCAGGGGTAGGCGTTGGTGCAGGTGCAGGCGTCGGGGTAGATACCAGTTCAGGTGTTGGAGCCGGCACGGGTGCAGGCGTCGGAGCCGGCACAGGTGCAGGGGTAGGCGTCGGTGCAGGGGTAGGCGTCTGCACCTGTAGCGACGTTGGAGTTGGTACAGGCTCGGGTACAGGCGTCGGTGCAGGGGTTGGAGTTGTTACATCCGGTGCAGGCGTCGGTACAGGCGTCGGTGCAGGGGTTGGGGTTATTAGAGGCTCGGGTGCAAGGGTCGGCTCAGGTGCAGGTGTAGGCGTCGGTGCAAGCGCAGGCGTCGGTGTCGGCGTTGGAGTAGAAGAGTTAGCGTTGTTGAGGAAGATGGAGATACTGCCGGTGTATTTCGCCACAGCTAAGTCTGGTTTTCCGTCGCCGTTGAAGTCGTTAATACCGACAGAGGAAGGGCTATTTCCCGTGGGTAAGTCAACTTTGGAGGCGAAGGTGGGAGTGGTCGCTCCGGTGGCGGTGGTGTTGAAGAGGATAGAGGCGCTGTCACCATTGGTCGCCAAAGCTAAGTCAGGTTTTCCGTCGCCGTTGAAGTCGCCGCGGTCTTGACCGTTGGGGTAACTCCCAGCTTGGAAGTCAACTTTAGGGGCGAAGGTAGGGGTAGTCGCTCCGGTGGCGGTGGTATTGAGCAGGATCGAGAGGCTGTTGCTGGTATCGCTGAAACTGGCAGTGTTCGTGACAGCGAAGTCTAGTTTCCCATCGCCGTTGAAGTCGCCGATGCTGACGGAGCCGGGGCTATTCCCAGTGTTGAAATCAACTTTGGGAGCGAAGGTGGGCGTGGTGGCTCCGGTGGCGGTGGTGTTGAGGAAGATGGAGGCGGTGTTATCGATTTGGTTCACGACAACTAAGTCAGGCTTCCCGTCACCGTTGAAGTCGCTGACGCCTTGAGCTGTGGGGGCACTACCAGTGTTGAAGTAAACAGCAGCGGCAAAGGTGGGGGTAGTGGCGTTGCTGGGAGTAGTGTTGAGCAGAATGGAGACGGTGTTGCTGCTGCTGCTGGGGGTCATGTTGCTGTCGAAGCTGACACCGTTCGTCACAGCTAAGTCAGGTTTCCCATCGCTGTTGAAGTCGCCGATGCTGACGTATCTACTGCCATCTCCAGTGTTGAAGTCAATTTTGGTGGCGAAGGTGGGGGTGGTAGCTCCGGTGGAGGTGGTGTTGATCAGGATGGAGGTGTTCTTGCTCCAGATGTTCGCCGTTGCTAAGTCAGGTTTCCCGTCGCCGTTAAAGTCACCGATGCTGACAGAGTTGGGGCCACTCCCAACGTTGAATTTAACATTGGTGGCAAAGCTGGGAGTGGTAGCTCCGGTGCCGGTGGTGTTGAGGAGAATGGAGGCCGTGTTATCGCCCATACCATTCACCGTTACTAAGTCAGGTTTACCGTCGCCGTTGAAGTCGCCGATGCCCAGAGCCTGAGGGAAATCCCCAGTGGTGAAGTCAACTTTGGGGGCGAAGCCCGCGATAGGAGTCGGTGCAGGTTGAGGCGTTGGAGTCGGCACGGGCGCGGGCGTTGGAGCGATCGATACTGGCGGTGGTACCTTGGTAAAGGCATTTCCCGTACCTGCGATAGTAGTGGATGCTTTCAATTCGTAAGATTTGTTGTTGCCAGAGTCAGCTATTTTTGGGTCTAGAGAAGAGGTATCAGTACCTTCTTGCCAGAGTGTAGGGAAAAACTCTGAATTATTTACCGACATGGTTATAATTGGTGGTTGAATGTTTGTAATTTTAGTGCGATCGCACTGTGCCCTTAGCAGGCTGTTCTATAAACTAGCATTATTTTAAAAACGAATTATAAATTAAGATAAAAATTTACTTATGCAATAAAGTTAATATAAAAAAGTTAAAAGTTAAATCTGAACTTCCTCCGAGAGTGACTGTTTGGAGAGCTAAATTGTTTACTATATAAGGGTTTGACGGATTTACCCGTATAGCCGAACGTGAGTTCGACGCTAGCCAAACACTATACAACTTAATTAAAAGTTGGTTCGCAAATTAAACAGCGTCGGGGGAGAAAACCAAAATTTTCTCCCCCGACGCATTCTATCACCCACATTCCCCACCTTTAACTGTCACAATCGGTTTTTACTTATTTTTATCGAGCAATCAAGCTATAAATTATACTTTTATGCCGAAGATTAACGGATACAATTTTGGTGAAAGGCATAATTTATTACTTGAAAAATCGATTTCTCTGGGTAAATTATACTGTGTGACACTAAGCGGGTGCGGAATGTGGGCTACAAACTAATTACGTCAAACTGCGTATTTTTACAAAAGACTCAAAATCCGTACCCTCAATCTAAGCGTGAGAAGCCGTAGGAGTTTTAGCTTGTGGTTGCTTACCATCCGGCGCAATAGACTCCCCTTCAATAAACGATCGCAACATCCAAGCCATTTGCTCGTGCTGTTCCATCAAACCAGTCAAAAAGTCAGCCGTTCCGTCATCCTTAAACTCTTCACCGCACTGTTCAACGTGTAGGCGGAGATTGCGAATAACCAGTTCGTGGTCGTCAACTAAACGCGATACCATCTCAGTCGCCAAAGGCAAATCGCCGATATGTTCTTTAATTGAAGCATACTTCAGAAAACCTTCAGCAGTACCGATTGGGTAGCCGCCCAAAGCTCTTACCCGTTCCGCCAAAGCATCAATATTCTCAGTCAAGGCCTGGTAGTGTTCTTCCCACAACTGGTGGAGCGATCGAAACTGCGGGCCAACTACATCCCAGTGATACTTTTTGGTTTTGATTAACAGCAGATAAGCATCTGACAGGTCGTGATTCAACAGTTCGATCACGCCTGCACGTTGCTCTTCAGATAGACCTATGTTTAACTTACGCATTGAAACTGTTCCTTCAACTCTAACTTTGCATTTATTAGAACAAATTTCCCCAGCCACTTACATCAACCCAGAGGACGATCGCACTTTCCGCAAATTGCTGCGTCTCAGGTTAAAGTAATCACAATATAGATACCCTTAGATAGATGCGATGAAACTTTTTGTTCCGGGCCGCCTGTGTTTGTTTGGCGAACACAGCGATTGGGCCGCCGGTTATCGCCCGCTGAATCCCGCTGTAGAAAAAGGCTGCACTCTGATAGCGAGTACAAATCAAGGGATTTATGCCGAAGTTAACCAACATCCCACACACTTGATTTTGCGGGCTGCTTTAAATGACGGCACAAAAATAGAAGCTGCACTCCCGATGGCAAAAAATGCTCTGCTTGCTGAGGCAGAAACAGGAACTTTTTTCAGTTATGCAGCCGGTGTGGCGTATCAATTTCTCTCGCAATGCGGCGTGGGAGGACTGGAAATTGACAATTATTTAACAGATTTGCCAATTCAGAAAGGCTTGTCTTCAAGTGCCGCAATTTGTGTCTTAGTAGCCAGGGCTTTCAATCGCTTATACGATTTAAAAATAAACATCCGGGCTGAAATGGAAATGGCTTATCTAGGCGAGACTGCCACACCTTCGCGTTGCGGCCGCATGGATCAGGGTTGCGCCTATGGAAATCGCCCGATTGTGATGATTTTTGACGGCAATCAAATGGATGTTGTTGAGCTAAAAGTTGCCCGAGATTTGTTTTTTGTCATCGTAGATTTGGGCGCCAGCAAAAACACTCAACAAATTCTGGCAAGTCTCAATCAGGCCTATCCGTTTGCTGCCAATGAAGTTCAAGCAAACGTGCAGCAATATCTCGGTGCGATTAGTTATAAAATTACCCAAGATGCAGCCGCAGCTTTGCAGCAGGGAGATGCGGCAAAACTCGGCGAGTTGATGAGAGTTTCCCAGAGGGAATTTGACAAGCATTTAATCCCCGCTTGTCCAGGGCAATTAACGGCTCCCGTATTGCACGAAATCCTGAACTATCAACCGATTCAGCCTTATATTTTGGGTGGCAAGGGAGTAGGTTCTCAGGGAGACGGCACGGCGCAATTTATCGTGAAAGATGAGGATAGCCAGCAGCAAGTTATTGATATTATAAGCAGCGATTTCCCCCATATGGAATGTTTGAAACTGACAATCAGTATAGAAAAGCATACAACTATAGACAAGTTTGATATCAATTCCGGCTGCGCAGGAATGATATAATTTCAAGTGTTGTAGGGGCGGGTTCGCCTTGATATTTGCCAGTATCTACAAATTATATAAACCCGCCCCGCCCCTACGACAATTCCGTAGTTACCGGATTTGATATGAAACCTTTAGGTGATAATTCATTACCAATTCTTCAATCTAAAATCTAAAATCTAAAATCTAAAATCCTATGACTGTTAGTTCTCAGTACAGCGTCCGCAAAGCCGTGATTCCAGCCGCCGGTTTCGGCACTCGGATGTTTCCGGCAACTCTGGCGGTGAAGAAGGAATTTTTGCCAATTATCGATCGCGACGGCCGCGCTAAACCGATAATTTTGGCAATTGTGGAAGAAGCTTTGAGCGCGGGCATCGCAGAAGTTGCTATAGTTGTGCAAAAGGGATCTCGCACTTTTTTTGAAGATTTCTTTAAAACTGGGCCGTCTCCCGAACTTTTCCAAAAACTGTCTCAGCAAAATCAGGAATACAGCCAATATTTACAAGAGTTGGGACAGCACGTGACAATTCTGACTCAGGATATCCCAGAAGGATTCGGTCACGCTGTATTCTGTGCTAGAGAATGGACGAACAACGAGCCTTTTCTCTTGCTTTTGGGCGACCACATTTATTCGTCGTCCACAGAAATCTCTTGCGCGCGCCAGCTATTGGAGATTTACTCGCAAGTGCAGCACAGCGTCATTGGTTTGAGGGTAACACCCTCTGATGTAATTCATCACTACGGCTGTGCGGCGGGAGTTTGGCACGAACAAGATGCTATTTTGTCGGTGACGCAAGTTTACGAAAAGCCGGATATCGAGTATGCGCGGCAGCATTTAAGCGTAGAAGGCTTGGGAGAGGATTTATTTTTGTCAATGTTTGGGATGTATGTCCTCGATCCTAAAATCTTTGATTATTTGGCAGAACATATTAATGCCAATTTTCGAGAAAAAGGTGAATTTCAGTTAACGTCGTGTTTGGATAAGTTGCGGGAGTTCGAGGGAATGGCTGGTTATGTGGTGCGAGGGCGGTGTTTTGACACGGGATTGCCGGAGGTTTACCGGCAGACTCTGATTGATTTTCCCATATCTCGCGGGGCGATCGGCTAATCAACCTCCTGAGGTACGTAGTTGCGCTTCAGCGCTCTTTCATATATAGAACCCATTTGACATCTTTAATTTTTTGGGTTGGGTGACGAGAAATATAGAGAGAAACCGGTTTCTGAGATTTACGCAAGGGCCGAGAAACCGGGTTTCTACGAGTTTTTGGGTTGGGTGACGAGAAATATAGAGAGAAACCCGGTTTCTGAGATTTACGCAAAATAGATCTCAAATGGGTTCTATAAAGAGCGCTGAAGCGCAACTACGTACCTGGAGCGCTGCCTCATCAGCTACATTCCTTGTTTTTCCGTTGTTAACCGCCCCAAAATCAGGTTAAATGTAACGAAATATTACAAGATGACGCTAAAGCAGCATAGAGGCTTGACAGCAAAGAATTAAGCGGCTAATCTAATATACATACCCGGGTAAGTCAATTCACTGATATGCAAGAAAAGCAAAAAGTTACACTGTATCTTCCACCTGAACTGCATCGCCAGCTCAAAATCAAAGCCGCAGTAGAAACAGAACCGATGTCATCAATTGCAGAAAGGGCAATTGTCTTCTACCTAGGAAACCCCGAACTGGTTGACGAAGTAGAAGCCTCCTACGGACAAACCCACCGGGTGTACACTTGTCCAGAATGCACGGGTTCTGTAGTAATGCGAGATGGAGAACTGGCATCCGTAACAAGTCAGCCGAGCGTATTGGCTGAGCAGGATCTTCCAGTAAAGCAAGTGTCGGGCGTCAGCGCCAGCACAGCCCAACCGGGAGAGGAAGAATTGGTTCCCTGCTAAGAATGCCTTGCTTGCTCAAAAAGCCGTAACTGGAAATCTCATTCAGTAATGGGCTAATGGCAGCATTGAGATTCAGCAAAGATAGCACCGTCTCTAGTGGGTCGAGGAATATGCAAGAAGAGATAAGTATCCTAATCCAAGCTCAATATCCTCTGATCTACCTCGTGACATCCGAGGAAGAGCGGTGTGAGCAAGCAATTTCGACAATAGCTCAAGCGAAACCACAGCGACGAGTATTTATCTGGACTGTAACTCACGGCATTGTGGAGTACGGTCAACCCCGCACCACTACCCAGCACAATACCGTCTCCCCAGAGGCAGCAATTGAATGGGTGATCCGGCAGCGAGAACCCAATAGCAACGCTAGTATCTACATTTTCAAAGATTTACATCCTTTTATCGATTCTCCTCCGGTAACGCGGTGGTTGCGCGATGCGATCGCCAACTTCAAAGGAACGCAAAAGACGATAATACTGATGTCTCCTTTGCAGCAAATCCCGATCGAGCTAGAAAAGGAAGTAGTGGTAATAGACTTCGCGCTTCCAGACATGAAGGAACTAAACCAAGTATTGTCTGGCCAGTTGGAGCAAACCAAATCGCGACGGATTACCACGGAAGGGCGAGAAAAACTTTTAAAAGCAGCCTTGGGATTGACTAAGGATGAAGCGGAAAAAGTTTATCGCAAAGCCCAAGTTTCCACAGGGCGCTTAACCGAAGAAGAAGTAGACATAGTTCTGTCGGAGAAAAAGCAATTAATTCGACGCAACGGCATTCTAGAGTTCATTGAAGAAGACGAAACCCTGGATGCAGTCGGCGGGTTAGAAGAGCTGAAGCGGTGGCTCAAGCAGCGTTCCAATGCCTTTACAGAACGAGCGAGAGAATACGGCTTGCCCCAACCAAAAGGGATGTTAATTCTCGGCGTACCGGGATGCGGAAAATCGCTGATTGCCAAGACTACCTCCCGCCTTTGGGGACTGCCCCTGCTGCGCTTAGATATGGGTAGAGTCTACGACGGCTCGATGGTAGGTCGATCGGAAGCCAACCTCCGCAACGCCCTCAAAACCGCAGAATCCATCTCCCCAGCCATCCTCTTTATTGACGAACTAGACAAAGCCTTTGCAGGAGGCACTGGTTCGGCCGACTCAGACGGAGGCACCTCCAGCCGGATTTTCGGTTCGTTCCTCACTTGGATGCAAGAAAAGACTTCCCCAGTCTTCGTAATGGCAACAGCCAACCGCATCGAGCGGTTGCCGGGGGAATTCTTGAGGAAAGGTCGATTCGACGAACTCTTCTTTGTTGACCTGCCAACTAAAGAAGAACGCCAAGATATATTCAAAATTCACCTGTCAAAACGGCGTCGGGAAATTTCTCGCTTCGATTTAGAGCAACTTTCCAATGTTTCCGACGGCTTTTCAGGAGCAGAAATTGAGCAAGGGCTAGTAGCAGCCATGTACGAGGCCTTCGCTCAAGATAGAGAGTTTACGCAGTTAGATATCATCGCGGCCATTAAATCTACATTGCCACTGTCTAAAACCATGACCGAACAGGTCAGCGCCCTCCGAGATTGGGCGAGACAGCGCGCACGGCCCGCTGCGTCTTCCGTCGCTGAATACCAGCGAATGGAATTCTAAAAGCTTTCTCCTGGTCCAAACAGGAGCAAAGGCTAGCAACAGCTAGCAGTTCGATTGAAGAGCCGCCCAGCGGCACCGTTAAATCCAGACCGTTGTTGTTTCTCTCTCAGTTTTATTAGGAGGAAATCCAATGTCTCACTTTAGCACTCTGCGTACCAAAATCACTGATGCCGAAATCCTGAAAGCTTCTCTACGTGACTTGGGCATTTCAGTCAAGTCAGAAGCTGATGTTCGTGGCTATAATGGTCAGCGCGTTCGCTCCGACATCGTGGCGACTCTGGAAGGCGAATATGACCTGGGTTGGTCTCGCAATAGCGACGGTTCCTTTGATCTGATTGCAGACCTCTGGGGCGTCGCCAAAAAGCACAATCAAACTGAGTTAATTAACTCCATCAACCAGAAGTACGCTGTTAACAAAACTTTGGCAGCAGTCAAGCAGCGCGGTTTGCAAAACGCCAACGTTAAGCTGGTAGTCCAAAATTAATCGCTTTGCGTGTTTCTAAGCTTGCGGGTTAACCACATACGGGTTAACCCGTTTTTAGTTGGGATATAGCGACTTTAACTTTAGATTAAATGTGTTCACTCGCCCTTAATTAAGCCGGATTAGTTTTTACAAGTTCTTCCAAGCACTGAGCTAAAGTTTGTGCACTTCGGTCGTGGCTAAATTTGGCGATGATTTTTTTCCTAGATTCCTGACTGAGGCTCAAAGCAAGCTCGGGATTTTGGAGTATATTGGCGATCGCATCTGCTAATTGCTCGGGGGCTTCAGGTTCTACAAGTAGCCCATCAATCCCGTCATCTACAAGCTCCTTTACTCCTCCTGAGCCTGTAACTACTACAGGCATCTCCATTGCCATCGCTTCCATGATGGCGACACCTAGAGGTTCGTGCAAACTGGCAAGGGCAAATACGTGTGCTTTTTCGAGGGACTCATTGACGATATCTTCAGACACCGCACCGAGAAGGCTAACACAATTTTTCAAGCTAAGCTGTTCGATCAGCTTTTCTAACTCCTGACGGTAGCCACTGCCACCCTGTTCGTCTTCTCCTGCAATTTGCAGATTAGCATTAAATCCTCGTTTTCTGAGTATATCGATCGCAACAATCAAATCCGCATGACCTTTACATCTGTTGAGACGCCCGCAACTAAAAATGTGGCAAGCATCACTTCCATTCCACGCTGAGTATGCTGTTTTTCTGTGGAAACGCGAGAGTTCAACCCCCATAGGAGCTATTTCAATCTTGTGAGGAAGATGACCAGCAAGACAGTTGTTCACTTCGTCATAAAGCTTTTTAGTGATGACTATTGCAAAAGTAGAAAAGTGCCATTTTTGTTCTTGGTTAGGGCCGTAGTCAGTTAGAGGGCCGTGCAGCGTCAGGCTATAGGATACTTTTGAGAGTAATGAGGCGAACATCGCTATATTGGCAGAATCAGCACAGGAATGAACGTGGATGTGCGACCAACTTTTTGTTCTTGCTAACCCTACGAGTTTGCCAGCAACCAAAACCAATGCCAATAGTCGAACCTTTTCAGATAAGGATGTATCTTTTGCTTTGGAAATAACTGCGAGGCACTGCCACCAGGCAGCGGGACCAGCTTTGAGAACCTCTATGAATGAGTTAATAAAATCTTTCGCAGTCAAGGGAAATAGATAAACAGTATTTTTTTTAGCTTCTTCTGCCCATACGTGAGAAGTGATAGCTCTGGGGGGCAGTTGAGTTGATACCAAATCTGTTTCAATTCCAAGTTCTGCAAGAAATTGTCGCTCCCGCCAAAAAAAAATGTGTGTTTGTCCTGGAAATTGTGGAAGAAAGTATCCAATTTTTGCCTTCATCACGCACCTGCTTTCTAATTTTTAACCCAAGGATATTTATCTATGCCGATACACGAACACCTTTCTCAGCAAGCATTTTTTCGTAAATCTCGACGATTTTTCCTGCCTTGTTATCCCATTCAAAGTCTTTGGCTCTGTCGATAGACTTGGCTGACATACTTTCCCGCAGACGATCGTCTTCGACCAAAATTTGAATTTTTTTTGTTAATTCTTGGGTAAGATACTCTCTAGAATTTGGCTCGATCTTAAAACCTGTTTCTTCAGTTACGTATTCTCCAATACCGCCGTTGTTTGCTACAATACAGGGCAGTCCGCAAGCCATAGCTTCGATTACCACTGCTCCGCCAAACTCTCGGATCGAAGGGAAACAAAAAATATCTGCTTTCCTGTAATAATCGCGAGTTTCCTGTTGATTTACCCATCCGGCAAAGCTGACTATTTCGCCTAAATTAAGTTCCTGCACTCTGTTTTCCAAGCTACTTCTTTCTGAACCGTCTCCCACTATAGTTAAGCGTATTTTACTTTGAATTACAGGGTCTAATTTTCCAAGAGACTCTATAACAACATCGGGGCATTTATAGGGAACTAATCTGCCCACAAAAAGTAAATTTATCTTGTCGCCTGCTTTTTTGGCTGGTTTTGCAGGCATTAAAAAATCCTGGGAAATCCCATTTTCGTAAAACAGCTCTATTCTTCGATCGGGGATAGCAAACAATTTTTTTAGCAAATTCAAGGTATATGTTGAACCTGCCAATACTTTGTCTGCTTTCTTGTAAGTTTCTACGTAGCCCGGTACTAACGCTCGACCCACAGCTCTCAAAAAGTTTAAATAAGCAAATTCCTGTCTAGCTACTTCTTGAAAACCGGGAGGAAAGGGAACGCCTCCATTCACGGGGCCCAAAAGAAAAGGAGTTTGCTTGCACGCCTTGACTGCTTTGACAGGATATCTAGGCATCATCGGAGTTAGAGCGTGAACTAAATCGTAATCTCCTCTCTGGATTTGCTCTTGGAATTGCTGATAAACTTTGTGATTGAATTCTGCATATATCGGGTAGCCGAGAGTATTAGCTAAAGGCCAGTTATTGCGACCTTTTAGTGTCATGCTTGCCATCAGAGGGTAGTATTTTTTTGTTAACTGACTCTCCTTTATATAAAAAACATTATTATACTGATTGAGTCTTTCCAGGGCTTCTTTATTTCTAATGTGGGTAACTAGCGTTGCATCTACAAGCTTGTTAATTGCTTGAAAATATTTGTATCCTTCCAAAGGTACAGATGCCATTTCTGGATTGCACTGCTCTATAATTAGCAATATTTTTAATTTTTTTTGTATCATTTGTTTGCTACTTTTGAATGTAGGTTAATTTGAGTATAGCAGAGGTGTTGAAAAACAGCAAGTCCGCTGCATTTAAGACCAATTCTCATTAACTATTTAACTATGTGTTAATTTGGTTAGCGGTCTTATATTCGATCAACTTGCTGCGCTGCCCTAGCAATCGGCGCAGGTGAAACTGAATTTGACCCTGTAGCTGAGGAAATTTGGCTATTACACAAGACAGGGCATACACGGCAGCGTTTTTAGCTGTGAAATTCGGCTGCTTTGCATAATAGTTATAGGTGCGATAGGTTGCCAAAAGGTAAGCGCTGCACGCTAACAGGCTCCAGCCTTTTGTCGGCCATGCCATGGACAATGCTAGCACTGGTAAGACTAATCCCCAAAACCAGGTGCTTCGGGTTTCTTTGACCCAATGGCGCTCCGGTTCGCTTCCGTGCATCCAGGCGCCCTCGGCATAGGCGTGACCCGCTCTTTGAGCGCGCTTCCACCACTGAGCGAAACTGGTCATTTGGGCGTCGTGTAGGGTCATTTCTGCGTCTAAGCGAAGGATTTTCCAGCCTTTTTGGCGCAACCGCAAGCACAGTTCGGGTTCTTCGCCAGCTATTAAAGCGGGATTGAAACCTTCGACTTGCTCAAATGCGGTGGCGCGCATCATGGAATCGCCACCGCAGGCTTTGGTTTCGCCGATCGGGGTATCCCATTCGATGTCGCATAATTGGTTGTAGATAGTAGCTTCGGGGTACCTTTCGCGCCGGCGGCCGCACACCGCAGCTACATCGGGGCTGGCTGTGAGTTCGCTGTGCGCGCGATCGATCCATCCCTCAACCACTTCGCAGTCGCCATCCACAAATTGGACAAATTCGATGTCGGGTGATAGTTCCAGCAGGCGAGCAAAGCCTACATTCCTGGCGCGAGCTGCGGTAAACGGTGTAGACAAGTCGAGTTCCACTACATCGACTCCTAGGGAAGAAGCTAACTCAACGCTGCCGTCTGTGGAGCCGGAATCGACGTAGACGACGCGGGCAACTTTGCCACTGGCCCAGACTAGGCACTGGCGGAGCCGCTGCCCTTCATTTCGTCCGATCGCCACTAATCCAATTTGTTTCAAGTCTTACCTCTTGAATTCCACCAAGCTGTTCTTTTAATATTTTAGTAACAATCAAGTTAATTTCACAAGATCTTTATGTCAAAACTTTCAGCCCAGGGATGTAGTGGGGGTGAAAGGGCCTTGAGCTTATTATATATTAAGTTATGTCAATAGTTGGGCCAGTTTTTTAACACCCCTGTAAGCTTTACAGGGTTCGCCCTGCCATTTTTAAGGCATTTTTTGAAAGTTAGCACTCTTACTTAACGCCAGAAAAAATAGTCCACAAGTAAGCCCGCCTGGGTTTGGGGTACTCGATTAGCGCCCCCTACAGTCCGAAGTATGTTAATGTCACATCTACCGTTTTGAATTCAGCAGAGTCAACCATGCTAAATTTGAGTTCTTTGTTCACAATTTACTGTAGCGGTCAAGGAATCAGCCATATATTCTTGTCACTTTGCTCTTAGTGGGATTACCCAGACGTTAAAACCCGGATGGTTGTTCCCAATTGCCCGCCATCAGATCGCGGGTATAATATTGTTGAAAGCGTACCCCGATATTTGAAATGGCTCTACTACAGGGTCGGAGATACAGCGCAATCTTCTGCTGAAAAGCGTTTTCTGAGGGATCTCAATGATTTTGATGCAGTTTACTTGTTCCCTCCCACTTCACTGGAAACTTTTAGAAAGGTAAAGCAGCAGGGGAAAAAAAGTTTTTTTGAGCGTATTAACTGCTCTACTAAAAAGGCAAAAATTATTCTTGACGATGCTTACGGTCGCTTGGGCATCGCTCCCCAACATGGAATTACAGATGCGATGATTCAGCAAGAAGATGAAGAAATGAGCTTGGCTGATTTCATTTTTTGTCCGAGTCCGGAGGTCAAAAAATCATTTCTCGAAATAGGAGTTCCCGAAGACAAACTGATCTCAACCAGTTACGGGTGGTGTCCCAAGCGCTTCCCGAATATTTCGCCCAAAAAACAGCCGTCAGACACCGTTACTGTGGTCTTTGTGGGCAGCGTCTGCGTCAGAAAAGGAGCTCACTTGCTCTTGCAAGCTTGGGAAAAAGCCGGCCTTAAAGGCAGACTGCTGCTTTGCGGAAGGATAGAGCCTGCAATTGCCGAAATTTGCAGCGATATTTTAGGACGCTCTGATGTAATTCATATAGATTACACTACCAATGTTGGCGCGGTCTATTGCGAAGCTGACATTTTTGCCTTTCCGAGTCTGGAAGAAGGCAGCCCGCTGGTTACCTATGAAGCTATGGCTCACGGGTTGCCAGTTCTCACCTCACCTATGGGAGCGGGCGGAATTGTCCGGGACGGCACAGATGGGATCGTTGCAGACCCCTACGACTCTGAGGCTCTGGTTGAAAGTTTGCGAAAGCTTGCTTTGTCGCCGGAGTTAAGAGCACAGATGGGTTATAGTGCTCGCCAGCAAGCCGAGGAATTTACCTGGGAAAAAGTAGCACGCCGCCGGAAAGATTTGGTGCAGGAAAAATTGAAAGTTTAGGAAATAGGAGAATTCTCTGAAAGAATCCTTGCTCTGCAACTTCCTTTTTCCTGCCAATATTTCTCGTCGGGGTGGATTTTCAGGCTTAGGGTTTTTTTTCGATAATTTTTGCGGGTATTCCGACTGCGGTTGCGCCCGGTGGTACGTCGCAAATCACCACAGCATTGGCACCTATCAAAGCACGATCGCCGATCGTTACGGAGCGAATAATTTTTGCTCCGGCGCCGATATCGACGTGACCGCCAATTTTGACCTTAGCAACAATTGTTACCTGTTGAAAAATCAGACAGTTCGGGCCAATAGATGCCTCTGGATGAATGACAACGCCATTAGGATGAGGCAAAATCACTCCCCCTCCTATCTGGCAGTTCAAGGGGATGTCAGTTCCAGTTACAACGCTCCAGAATAGATGCTGGATTATGTTCAACCGGGATAAAAAATACCCTAAAATTCCACCTTGCTGCTGCCATTTTTGATAGTTGCGGATAGATTTTAGCAGTTGGCGACTGGGGTCCCACCACTTGCTAAGTTGTTCGCGGCTCCAATCTGGCTCTGTGGAAGAAATGACAGGTGTAGTTATTGATTGAACCATTCTTTGTGCAAGAGAACAGATAAGATATACTGATAATCATGTAACCCTGGAATATAAGTATATCTTACCGGGTTGGTGGTTGACAATATTTTTGGAAATTCTCTAGGAATCGTATTTGAGTTGTAAGGTTTTTGTAGGTTGCCAGGTTTTTCTGGTAAGCACGGGGGCACTAAGCCTACAAATTATTCACAATTAATACAGGATTGCTAGATGGTCAACTTATAATTATTTAGTTAACCGAGTTGATGTCTACAAACAAGCAGTAGCGATCGCACCCTTTGTGCAACTATAACAATTGCAATAGAACTCGACGATTTCGTAACAGCATCTATCACTATAGAGGTGGTATATCTCTAGTTTATTTAAGTCTCAGAAGAGACCGGTCAGTTTTTCGGGCACTAATTTAAGGATTGTTTTCGACTGGGCGAGATTTGATAATTTTGGCAGGGATGCCAACGGCAGTTTGACCAGCAGGAATGTCTGATAAAACGACAGCATTTGCACCGATATTTACGTCGTCTCCCAGGTGGACTTTGCCGAGAATTTTTGCTCCGGCGCCGACGTTCACCCGATCGCCCAATTGAGGGGATTCTAGGGGTTTTTCTAAGTAGCGGTTCCCCAGGGTGACGCCTTGGCGGATAATGCAGTCGTCACCAAGAGTGCAGCATCCGTGAACGATTATACAGCCTTCATGTTCAATCACGACGCGGCGGCCGAGCTTTACTGTGTACGGCAAATCTATGCCGTAGGTGTTGCGGACTTTTCGGTAGAGCGATCGATATAGAATGCTCAAGGGGGCCCGCAGCAGTTTTGGTTCTACCTGCATTCTCCAGACACCGAATCTTTGAACTGCTACGGCGCGAAATCCCGGTTTTGTCCAATCGCGACCGTGAGCAATCCAGTCTTCTTTAATCTGCTGCCACAATCCCAGTGCAGGGGTTTCTACTTGAGTTTCACTTGCTATTAAGTTTGGCTGCGTTACCATAAGCTGTACTCAACACTCTGTCTTGTTTAAGTTGTTATTAGATGCCCCAGATCTTAAGCTGTTTCTCGGGTTTTTCAGGGAGGAGCCACCCGCTTTCTTCACTCTAAAATACCAATTGCTGGGGTGAATCAGGCAATGTTTGGTTGGCCCGGATTAACCTGGTTTCTCAGGCTTTGATTTATTTACAAACAGCATTTAAAAGTTTTTGGAATCTTCAATCTTACCTCCCTTAAAAAATACACTATTCATGACAAAATCGGTGAGCATTTTTGGTGGATCGCCGTCTGCCTTACCTTGAAGTACGCGGCGGAACCTCCAGGCTGCAAAGCCTGAAGCCCAGGATACATCAGTTAATGCTGTGTAAACCAAGCCGTAGTTTTTGATAAAGTACCGGCGCCGGGAATCAAACCAATACTGTGGCAGTCGCTTATGGGGCTTTTTGGTGTCAGTAACACCTGAGCTTTGACCTACTAGGTGAACCACGCGACTTTCAGGTACGTACCAGCAACTCCAGCCGGCTTTGTTCGCTTGCAGACAAAAGTCCATTTCTTCGCAGTACATGAAATAAGCTTCATCCATCAAGCCAATCTTTTCAAATACTTCGCGACGGACGATCATGCTGGCTCCAGCTACCCAATCAGTTTGACAGATTTCTTGGGAAATAGGAGGCGCTGCGGTCCAGTTTGCCAATAACTTGGAGAGCAAGCCCGTCCGCCAACCAAAATCTAGTTCGGTCAAGAGATTGTGAAACCGAAAAGCTGACTCCTGCGGCGTGCCGTCGGGGTCTTCCAAGCGGCTGCCTGCGATGCCGGCGTCGGGATGAGTCTCCATGAAATCGACGAGGGCTTTCATGGCTCCGGGGCGCACTACGGTGTCTGGGTTGAGCAGCAGGAAGTAAGGGGGAGGATTGGTGGATTGCAGGACAGGACGGATCAGGGCGTTGTTGCCGAAGGCAAATCCGCCGTTGCGGTCTAGGGGAACGAAGGATGCCCATTCGCTCCAGCCTTCTGCTGCGATCGCGGCTGCTATTTGTTCGCTAGAATTGTCGCCTGATGCGTTGTCGGCAACTGCAACTCGCATACCGGGGAGCGATCGAACTTCGCTAACTAGAGAGTGCAAGCAGTCAATGGTTAAACCAGGGGTTCGGTAGTTGACAATGACGACAAGTAGTGGATACGGATGATTCGACGGGCTGGCATTGGACATAAGTGCGATCGTCTGTTTAACAATTTTTAGCTCAACTTGTCTCGATTTGGCAAGGTAGAGCGATCGCCAGTTGAGGCATCGCCTACTGTTTTGATAGTTTGGACATATTTTACAAAAGCGGCTACTATTTTTAATCTCTACTCTTGAAAAGCCTACTTTACTGTTAATAAAAACCCTGATAATGCCCCACAAAAATTCCGGAAAAGCTTGTTACATAAGGGTAAGGGGTGTGAGTCTTGTTGGATGTGTCTATTTATTTCTGATTATTTCTGATTATTTCTGATAAAAATGTGACACTCGCAATTGTATAAGCTGGAGTTCCATTTCGGGGTCGTAGGCTCCCTCGCGACTGTTAATTAAATCTGCCCACGGTAGGCTTTGAGTTTCAGTTTGCAATTTTTCCACCAAGTCTGCGACGCGGCCGATGGGTTTAGCGGGAACACCGGCAACTATATCGCCTTCTGCGACATCTTTGGTGACGACGGCACCGGCGGCGACGATCGCATTGGGGCCGATGGTGACGTTGCGGAGGACGATCGAGTTGTAGCCGATAAATACGTTGTCACGGATGTCTATTTTGCCCACAGCATCTAGTTTGACGTTGTAGGCTTGATTGAGCATGGCGACCGCTCCGTCGTGGCCGATCGGGATACAGGTGGAAAAGTGGACGTTGTTGCCGATGCGGACGTAGGAGGGGTCTGTAAACACCGTGCTTGGCAGGATCGTGCAATTTTCGCCGATCGAGTGCAGGTTGCCGTGGAGGCGGAGAAATTCGGTGTATTCCTCGGAACTAGGGTCGCATAATTGGACGTAGAGGCTTCGGAACTTGCCGTAGCGCATGGCTAAGTGGCGAAGGATTTTCTCAAAGGTTGATTTAATCATTTTCCCGAGCCTTGATAGATTTAAGCCTATTGGTAGACATACAAACCGCTGTTATGCCAGGAGGTAGATCTGACAAGATGACAGCGTTGGCACCAATGTTCGTGTCCTCTCCGAAAGTGATGCCGCCGATAATTTTACCACCATTGCTCAGGCGTTGATTCGATCGCCCAATTGATACCCTTCTGGGCCGCGATCGAGAGTGCAATTGCCCAAGCTTACCTATTGGCGGATCGTGCAGTTGTGGCCAACTAATAACAGTCAACTATCCTCGGGCCTTGATGTTCAGCAACTAGGTAGCGGACGAGTTTCACAGTGTTGGGCAAGTCTACGGTGTAGGTGTTGCGACTCTCTAGCTGCTGTTGCTGGCGATCGCCAGCATTCTAGTAGAGATCGAGCGAAACTAGGTTTTTGCTTGAGCAGGACACTGGTTTCAGATTTTTCGCGAAATGTCTATTGTTAAACTGAGCATTTTTTTTCCTAAATACAACTATCATACAAATTGTACTAACATCTAGCAGTTCGCCGTCTGATTGATAGTGTTTATTTTTTTCTCTTATACCGACCAGTTTGTGAGTGAAACAAACACGATTATTTGATAATTGGATAGCCCCATTTACTTGTTTAGTGTTCGTGCTTAAAGTCGATATTGCCTGTAGGCTTGACTTGCGGCTCGGTGCAGCAACGAATGTCGGTAAACTAACCCCTTCGTGTCATCGGAATAGCCTCCGCCAATCACGCAGGCAACGGGATAACCACCAGCCAAACACGCCATCAAAACTTGCATTTCCCGGCGAAATAGACCCGTATCAGTCAAAGCTAATTTTCCCAGTTTGTCGCCCTGATGGGGGTCTACTCCGGCATCGTACAAAACTAAATCTGGCTTGACATTTGACAGCAAGTCTGGTAAGAATATATCTAATGTTTGTAAATATTCGTCGTCCTCCATACCGACAGGCAAAGGTACATCTAAATCGCTCTTTTGTTTAGTGCCGGGAAAATTTACTTCGCAGTGCATCGAAAAAGTAAAAACGCTGCTGTCATCTTGGAAAATTACCGCTGTTCCGTCTCCTTGGTGCACGTCTAAATCGATAATTAAAACTTTGCGAACTAAACCAATTTTTTGCAAGACGCGACAGGCGATCGCCAAATCATTGAAAATACAAAAACCAGACCCAAAATTAGGGAAGGCGTGGTGAGTTCCGCCCGCAGTATTGCAAGCCAAACCGCACTCTAAAGCGAGCTTGGCAGTTAGTACCGTCCCAGCAACCGCAGTGCAAGTGCGGTTAGCAAGGGCCAGACTCCAAGGCAGACCAATTCGCCGCTGAGCTTTGGCATCCAGCGTTCCGTTGCAGTAAGCTTGAACGTAGCTGCGGTCGTGGACTAATTCAATCCATTCTTGAGGGGGAAGTTCGGGAGCGTGAAATTGCGATTTATCTGCTACCCCCTCCCCGAGCAGCATCTGGTAAAGCATCCGGAACTTTGCCATCGGGAAGCGGTGTTCCGGCGGCAGGGGTGCAACGTAATCTTCGTGGTAGATAATTGGTAAGTCCATGCCGATGATTGTAGAACGATCGAATTTCCCATTGAATGCCTGAAATCTCAAATTTAAATTCGCTGGAGAACTTTTATATGCAACTAAAAACAGTCTGGCAGTCCGGCAGCAACGACCCCGAAAATTCTAACAACCTCGATAATATCAGTCAGTGGTGGCGAAACCTCAACGGTAAAGAAATTAGCTGGGTAGAGCGACTGATTCCGCAAATCGGCGGGTTGAACGAAATTCACTGGCAGCCCCAGCGTTTTGACGAAACATTTGTGATAGTCAATCCCCAAATTCGCGAAGATACTCTCTATTGGTACAAACCCGATTCTCCTCTCGAACGCAATAACACAGTTGACAAACTAGAACTCGACAACCTGCAACAGCAATTGTACCTCTATCCTCAGTTGGAATCCGAACTGGTAATTCGCGTAGGGATTCCCGAAGTTAAATATCAAACACTTGAATTGAAGAATCCAGAAATTGCTTGGGCAGAAGATAATACTCTGTTGCTGTGGGAGGCTGACCAAGAACTTGAAATTAAAATCTCCCTCAGCCCTGAAAATATTGCTAAACTTAAGGAATTGCTGGCTTAGGAAAGACGGAGAAAAGAGTTGATACGGCGGGCAGTGGGTGCGGGCCAGTCAATCTATACTGTTACTTGCCTGTCTCGGTGGTGGATTTAAATTGTAGATTTCGAGAATTCATCAAAAATCGTCAAATCCGATCCCCATCGGCCCCTCAATCACAACAGACCATATTTCTAGCGCAACAGCCTATGAATATCTTAAAACTTAGGCGCGGGTGCATCTAAAGTGTTTTTTTTCAAGCGTTTGCTTCGTTGTAGCCCGGACAAGATTAAAAAACCAGGTTTTTTCGCGTCGGGTTGCGATCGCGCCTGTATCTCTGCTAAAACCTTTTTAAGGTGGCATTAAAATGTCAAGAAGCTTGCGTCATCCTCCTGGGAGTGTTAAGCCTAAAGTCAACCGAAAAAAAAGTCTTGGGCGCATCAACCGGGTTAGATGTAGGAAAAGACGCGTCGCAGCCCTAGAACAGAGTTAAAAAACTCAGGTTTAAAAATCTGGAGTGCCTCATCAATGATTTTTTTGGCAAAACTTAATATTTTCAGGGAATAATTGGATTTGTTTTTACGATAAAATATGGCAACAATCCGGTTGATTGGAGTTGCTAATTTAAGAGAAGCCGCCCAAAAAATAACCAAGAAAAGGTGCGTTACTCGATGGACTAATATCTCAAAATAATCCTGTGTCTGCTTACTTTTAAAAGGCAGGCTGAATAATTGACAATTCAAAAATAATTTGTCGCTTCATTAAATAATTAATCTGCTAACACTCGACCAGGAAAAATGGCAACACAAAAAATGGCTATCGACAAAGAAAGTATTCACATTTTAATTATTGACGACCAGCCTAACAACCTCCGATTTATATCAAATATTTTGACAAAAGAAGGGTATAAAGTTCAGCGGGCGATTTCGGGAGAAATGGTTGTAAATGCTAAATTTACCGTTCTACCAGACTTGATTTTGCTAGATATTGCCATGCCCCGAATGAACGGCTACGAAGTATGCGAAAAACTGAAGAATAACGAAAATACTAGGGAAATTCCGGTAATATTTTTAAGCGTTTTTAATGAAAGTTTTCACAAGGTAAAAGCTTTTGAAATTGGCGGTGTTGACTACATTTCTAAGCCTTTTCAAGTGGAAGAAGTTTTAGCGCGGATCGAAAGTCAATTGACTATCCAGCAGCTATCGAAACAATTAAAACAGCAGAATGTCCAACTGCAACAAGAGGTAGAATTTCGGAAGCAGACAGAACAAGCACTCCGGGAAAGCAAAGCGCGGTTGCAGAAATTGGCGGTTAATATACCGGGCGTTATTTACCAATTAGTAAAAGATTCAGAGGGAAACTCTAATTTTGAATATATCAGTTATGCTTGTCGGGAGATTTACGAATTAGAGAGTGAGGATATATTAGAAAATGCTGAGTTAGTTTGCGCTCAAAATCATCCAGATGACCGAGAATATGTGATAGAAGAAATTGCAGAAAGCGCTCGAACTTTAGAACCTTTTGCCTTTGAATGGCGGATTGTTACGCCGTCGGGCAAACTCAAATGGCTGCAATCTAATTCTCGGCCAGAAATGCGCGACAATGGCGATATAGTTTGGTATGGCGTACTTTTTGATATCAGCGATCGCAAGCAAGCAGAAATAGAAACTGCCGCAGCTAAAGCGGCTTTAGAACGGCAAGTTCAGCGAGAGTTGCTGATTGCCAAAATAACTCAAGAAATTCGATCGAGCTTGCATCCCGAACAAATCTTTCAAATAGCGGCCACTCAAATCGGTCAGACATTCTGCGTCAATCGCTGTTTGATTCATACTTACATTACTACCCCCCAAGTCGATATTCCTCTGGCGGCGGAGTATCTCGAACCCGAGTGCGAATCTATTTGGAATTTACCCATTCCTATTTGGGGCAATCCTCACGTCGTACAAATGATGATACAAGATCAGCCGATCGCCTCCAACAATGTTTACTCAGACCCTCTTTTGCAAGCTGCGAGACCGATTTGCCGCGAGATGGGCTTGAAATCGATGCTGGCAATTCGTACTTCATACCAAGGTAGGGCAAATGGCGCTATCTGCTTGCACCAGTGCGATCGCTACCGGCAATGGACGAAAGATGAAATGGACTTGTTAGAAGCGGTGGCGGCTCAGGTAGGCATCGCCCTGGCTCAAGTTCAACTGATCGATCGAGAGAAAAAGCGGCTTGGACAACTCGATCGGCAAAATAAACAGTTGGAAGCAGAAATTCGCACCCGCATCCTCGCCGAGCAAGCTTTGCAGGAGTCAGAAGCAGAATTGCGGATGATTTTTGCGGCTATGACTGACACAGTTTTAGTGAGAAATGCAGAAGGACGCTGCATGAAAATCGCCCCTACAGGAGCGACCAATTTGGTAAAACCTGCCAGCGAAATGATTCATAGAACCGCCCATGAAGTTTTTCCGGAACCTGTGGCAGATTTGGTATTAAGTGCCATTCAACAAGTGCTCAAAACGAAGCAAAGTATCAATGTTGAATATAGCTTTATGGCCGGAGAGCGCGAAGTTTGGCTCGATGCTAAAGTTTCTCCGCTGTCAGCAGAGTCAGTGATTATCGTAGCGCGAGATATTACCGATCGCAAACAAACAGAATCTGCACTGCGAGAAAGCCAGCACTTCATTCAGGCGATCGCCGATTCTAATCCCAACCTATTGTATGTTTACGATTTAATTGAACAGCGGAATGTCTACAGCAACCGCCAAATTGCTGCGATACTGGGCTACAACGTTCGAGAAATAGAAGATATGGGTACAGCCATGATGCCAAATCTGATGCACCCCGAGGATATGTTGGCTTTCTGCGAACACATCCAAAAGTTCGATCGAGCCGAAAGTGGCCAAATTATCGAATTGCAATACCGAATGAGGCACAGAAATGGCGAATGGCGGTGGATGCACAGTTGGGATACCGTATTTCTGAGACAAGCTGATGGTAAACCCAAACAACTTCTGGGCACGGCTAATGACATCACAGATCGCAAATTAGCCGAAGAAAAACTGCTAGCATCGCAGCAAAGAATCTCATTTTTATTGCAGCAAACGCCGATCGCAGTGATCGAGTTAAACTTGAATTTAGAAATTATCACTTGGAATCCAGCCGCGGAGGCTATTTTTGGCTACAGCGAGCAATTCGCCAAAGGGAGAGTCGCCACCGATTTGATTGTACCTGAAAGCTACCGCGAGCAAGGAGCTGAGATTTTTGCTCGCGGTTTGAGGGACAAATCCAGCGGCATTTCCGAAAATCTGACCAAAGACGGCAGAATTATCATCTGCGAGTGGTACAATACTCAGCTAATTGACGAGAACGGCAAAGCGATCGGTACCGCTTCAATGGCTGTAGATATTACCGAACGCAAGCAAGCAGAAATCGAACTCCAAGAAAGTGCTTTGCGGCAAAGAGCGATCGCCCGCATTATTGAAAGAATGCGGCAGACTTTAGATCTCCGAGAAATTTTTCACGCGACAACCCGAGAATTGCGCCAAACCATGAAATGCGATCGAGTCGCCCTTTACCGTTTCAATCCTGACTGGAGCGGCCAATTTGTAGCCGAATCCGTTGACAGCAAGTGGATTTCTCTCATTCAAGCACAGCAAATAGACCCCAACTTCACAGCAGGCGCTTTAGAAAGCGAAAATTGCCTCGTCCAAAAATTCGATAGCACCTCACAAGAAGTCTGCGATACTTATTTGCAAGAAAACGCAGGTGGAGCCTACAGCAGAGGTAAAACTTACCTTTGTGTCCCAGACATTTACAAGCAAGGCTTCGATAATTGTTACATCCAACTCTTAGAAAGATTTCAAGCCAAATCATATATTACAGTGCCCATTTTCTGCGGTGAAAAGCTCTGGGGATTGCTAGCATCCTATCAAAATTCAGCTCCCCGCCAGTGGAGCGAAGCTGAAATCAACGTTGCAGTTCATGTAGGCACTCAACTAGGAGTAGCATTGCAGCAAGCCGAATTGCTCACCCGCACTCAAAGGCAGTCAATGGAACTAATTAAATCCAAAGAAAACGCCGAAGTAGCCAACCGCGCCAAAAGCCAATTTCTCGCTTCCATGAGCCACGAATTGCGCACGCCTCTCAACGCCATTCTCGGTTTTTCCCAAGTCATGGCTCGCAACACTTCTATCACGGCAGAACAAAAAGAATACATAGAAATCATCAACCGCAGCGGCGAACATTTACTGGAACTGATCAATGATGTTTTGTCAATGTCAAAAATAGAAGCAGGTCAAATTACCATCAATGAAAGCCGCTTTAACCTCCACAACATTCTCAACAGCCTCAGAGAAATGCTGCAACTAAAAGCAAACTCTAAAGGCTTGTACCTAATCTTTGAAAACATCGGCAATTTGCCAAAGTACATTCAAACAGACGAAGCTAAATTGCGGCAAGTTTTAATTAACCTGCTCGGCAATGCGATTAAATTTACTCAACACGGAATTGTTAGTCTGCGCGTCAGCAGCCAAGCCGAAACCAACGAAGAAAACAAATCCCAATTGCTTTTTGAAATTGCCGACACGGGGCCCGGCATTTCCCCCTTGGAACTTCCCACATTATTCAAGCCCTTCGTACAAACCGAAACAGGTCGAAAATCCATGCAGGGAACCGGGCTAGGATTGCCGATCAGCCAACAGTTTGTCCGGATTATGGGAGGTGATATTTCTGTGGAAAGTCAACTCGGTCAAGGCACAACTTTCACGTTTAATATCCAGGTTAAGTTAGTCACAGAAAGCGACGAACAAGAAAAATCGGCGGCTCAAAAAGTTATTGCTTTAGAAGCCGGACAGCCAACTTATCGGATATTAATAGTTGAAGATGTAGCGGAAAATCGCCAACTGCTGCTTAAGCTCCTCACACCGCTGGAATTTGAAGTCCGCGAAGCAACTAACGGTCAAGAAGGAATTGCTTTGCAGTCAACTTGGAAGCCGCACCTGATCTTAATGGATATGCTGATGCCAGTGATGGACGGGTACGAAGCGACAAGACTGATCAAGCAAACTCCAGAAGGTAAAGAAACAATAATTATTGCCCTGACTGCTAGTGCTTTTGACGAGCAGCGGCACATAATTTTGTCTGCTGGTTGTAACGATTTGATTTGTAAACCGTTTCGGGAAGAGGTACTATTTGAAAAGATAGCCCATCACCTGAATCTGCGTTATATTTATGAAGAAGAAAGCTCATCTATTTCTGGCTCAGCACCGAAACTGCTTAAAAGTTTGACCACGGAGGATTTGAGTGTAATGCCTACAGACTGGGTGGTCGAGTTGTACCAAGCAGCACTTTGCGTTGACGACAACCGCATTCTCGGACTGATCGAGCAAATTCCCGAAACTGAGGCAAATCTCGCTAACGCTTTAACAGATTTAGTGGATAATTTTAGGATAGATATCATTATTGATTTAACTCAATTATATTATGATGAACGACCATCCATTACCAGCGACTCCTAGAGACATTCTGATCGTTGACGATATGCCGGACAATTTGCGACTTTTATCCACCATGCTAGCATCCCACGGGTATCTAGTCAGGAAGGCTATTAACGGACAACTGGCTCTGCAAGCGGCACAAATGTCTCCTCCCGATCTAATTTTACTAGATATTAATATGCCGAAAATGAACGGCTATGAAGTTTGTCAGCACTTAAAGAAAATTGAAAATACTAAAGATATTCCGGTAATTTTTATTAGTGCGCTCGATGACGTGCTGGAAAAAGTTAAAGCTTTTCAAGTAGGAGGAGTAGATTATATTACTAAGCCTTTTCAAGTAGAAGAAGTTTTGGCCCGCGTCGAAAACCAACTTTCCCTGCGTTCGTTGCAATCGAAACTGCAACAGCAAGCCAGGGAACTGCACGATCGCAATTCGAGATTGCAGGAAGAAATCGCGGAACGGCAGCGGGCTCAAGAATCAATCCGGTTTTTGCTGGAAATTACGCGGGCGATCGGCGAAGCTGCAAACTTTGACTCAGCTTTAGAAGTCATTCTGCACCAAGTTGGCGAAACAATCGGATGGGATTTAGGAGAAGCTTGGATTCCCAATGCAGAAAGAACTTTCCTGGAATCTGCTAGGGGTTGGTATGCGGGAAATGCCAGCATGGACTTGTTCCGCAGGGAAAGCCAAAAACTGACATTTGCCAGGAATATAGGGCTTCCGGGACGAGTTTGGGCATCCAAGCAACCGGAGTGGGTAGAAGATATTACCCAGGGCTACCCGCCTTTTACTCGAAGTCAAATAGCACTAGAAACCGGATTTAAAGCAGGTTTTGGTGTACCGATTGTGGTAGGCGATGAACTCTTGGCAGTGCTGGTTTTCTTTAAGATTTTTCCTGGTCGGAAAGACGCGCGATTTATAGATGTTTTTGATGCTGTCGGCAGTCAATTAGGTTCTTTGATTCAGCGCAAAAAAGCCGAAGAATTGCTGCGAATTGCTGAAGAAAGATATCACAGCATTGTAGAAAATGCGATGGAAGGCATTTTTCAAAGTACGCCTTCAGGAGGCTTTATCAGCGCTAATCCAGCTTTGGCAAAATTGTACGGTTATGACTCGCCAACAGAACTGATATCCTGCATTAACAATACTTCTCAAGTGTACGTTGAGCCGGAACGCCGCAAGGAATTCGAGGCAGCTATGGATGCACAAAATGCTGTGTTGGGGTTTGAGTCTATGGTGTTTCACAAAGATGGTCACCGGATTTGGGTATCAGAAAATGCCCGTGCTGTTCGAGATGCAGAAGGTAAGCTGATGTATTATGAGGGTACTGTTTCTGACATTACAGAGCGTAAATTAGCTCAGGAAGCGCTAAAAATTCAACAGCAACAAAGCGAGAAGTTGCTGTTAAATATTTTGCCCAAACCAATAGCAGAACGATTGAAAGCCGAGGAGAGTACGATCGCGGACAGTTTTGCAGAAGTAAGTGTTTTATTTGCTGATATTGTTGGGTTTACTGAACTGTCGGTGAGAATGTCTCCGACGGAGTTGGTAAAGCGATTGAATGTAATTTTTTCCCACTTTGACCAGTTGGCTGAAAAGTACGGTGTGGAGAAAATTAAGACTATTGGTGATGCTTATATGGTAGTCGGGGGTTTACCTACACCGAGAGACGACCACGCCTCGGCGATCGCCCAAATGGCCTTGGGAATGCAGGAAAAAATAGCTAAGTTGTCCGCCGAGACAGGAGAAAAACTGGCAATTCGCATCGGCATCAATTCCGGGCCGGTGGTGGCGGGAGTGATTGGTGTGAGCAAGTTTACCTATGATTTGTGGGGAGATACGGTGAATGTGGCGGCGAGGATGGAAGTTACGGGATTTGCAGGCAGTATTCAGGTAACAGATGTGACTTATGAACTTTTAAAAGATAAGTATTTGTTTGAGAAGCGAGGCATGATTCCGGTAAAAGGTAAGGGGGAGATGATGACTTATTGGTTGGTACAAAAAATTAGTCAGTAGTCATGGGGCATGGGGCATGGGGCATGGGGCATGGGGCATGGGGCATGGGGCATGGGGCAAACAGGGCAGTGGGGCATGGGGCATGGGGCATTGGGCATTGGGCATGGGGCATGGGGCATGGGGCATGGGGCTATGGGCATGGGGCATTAGTCATTAGTCGTCAGTGCGAGCGTCCCCGCTCGCGAACGTTATTAGTCATTAGTCTTTGGTAATTGGTAATAATGTTCTTGTGAGATGGGCTTTGAGCAGCGTCCCCAAAAAGGTGGGACGTTGCTCCTAGCCCGCCCCGGAGCGGGATTCTACTGCTATGATGAAATAAGTTAACGAAAATTTACATTTAGATCCGTGACAGCACAACAGTTAGTATCTGCAACGAGTTTAGAAAAGCTAATTTGGACTTGGAAAGGTCACAAAATCGAATATACCGTCCAAGGCACCGGCCGCCCTCTGATTTTGATTCACGGATTTGGGGCTTCGATCGGACATTGGCGGCAAAATATCCCCGCACTCGCAGCCGGCGGCTACCGCGTATTTGCGCTGGACTTGTTGGGATTCGGGGCTTCCGCGAAACCGGCCCTCGATTACACCCTGGAATTGTGGGAAGAATTACTCACAGATTTCTGGACTGATTTGGTACAGGAACCGGCGGTATTTGTCGGAAATTCGATCGGCGCATTGCTAAGTTTGATGGTAGTCGCCAACCATCCAGAAATCTCCGCCGGCGGTGTCTTAATCAACTGTGCCGGCGGACTCAACCACCGAGCCGAAGAACTGAGTTTTCCCCTGGGATTAATCATGGGGACTTTTGCTAAATTAGTTCGATCGCCCATCATCGGCCCCTTTGTCTTCAACAACATCCGCCAAAAACACCGCATCCGCAACACCCTGCGCCAAGTCTACAGCAACCGCGAAGCCATCACCGACGAACTCGTAGAACTCCTCCACGCCCCATCCTGCGAGCCCGGAGCTCAACAAGTCTTCGCCTCAATTCTCACGGCCCCAGCAGGCCCTCAACCGTCAGAATTGCTGCCAAAGGTCGATCGTCCGTTACTGGTACTTTGGGGCGCAGACGACCCCTGGACGCCGATCGCCGGGAGCCAGATTTATCAAGAATTAGCCACCAACGGTAAAGCCGTGAAATTTGTCTCAATTCCCAACACAGGCCACTGTCCCCACGACGAGCGACCCAATGAGGTCAATCATCTGATTTTGGACTGGATGCAGGAATTAAAATAAAATTTTTCTGCCGAATGCAAGGAAAGGGCTATCGAGCAAAACCCTTGCCTTGCATAGGTTATGCATCGATCCACCTCACCATGATCCGGACTTTGGCAGACTCAAAAAAAAACTTTTGTAAAAAGTATTGACACATTCTACCGAGTCAGCTATAGTGATGGACGTGTGAGGAGCGAACCAGTAAGAGCACCGAGACGAAACACGGCCAGTCGTCGGTGCTCTTTCTGTTGAAAAGCATTTTTAAGATTTTTCAATTATCTACAATTCCCATCCAAAATATCTGCAAACGGGCCCCTTGAATTCTTCTTCCTTCGCGTTCTTAGCGTCTTCGCGGTTCGTTAAATAAAAACTCTATGGTTCGATCGTTCGGACTTCAGTCCTCATAAAAATCAGAGGACTGAAGTCCGAACGATCGAACCATAGATAACAGGCTTTCCGCCCTGTTCCACAAATAATATCAGCTCGCGCCCAAAACAAATTGTTCGATCGCCGCAGCCACCCCATCATCCTCCACATCCGGCGCCACCCAATTAGCACCAGCCTTCACCCCATCAGGAGCATTCCCCATCGCCACGCCCACACCCGCGTAAGCAATCATTTCCAGATCGTTAAAATTATCGCCGATCGCCATCACATTCGCCGCCTGCAAACCCAAAAGTTCCTCCGCTAAATACTGCACCGCAGCTCCCTTATTCGCCGAAGGATGCGTTGCTTCAAAAAAAGTAGCAACGGATCGAGTTAAATAAAGCTCCGCAGGCGTGTAGCGCTCCCGCATACTGCTGAGCAAGCCGTCGAGTACCTCCGGATTCTGGCACAAAGCCAAAACTTTCGTCGGTTCCCCCGGAATATCTCGCCGCAAATCTTTAATTACATTTGGTTCAATCCCCGATCGATCGGCATAAAGTCGGGTAGCTGCGGTAATTTCCGGTACGTAAAGTTGATCTTCTATGTAGAAATGGATCGAAAGGAGCGATCGCAAATCCGGTGCTTCAAAATGCTCTAACAGTTGCAAAGCCGTTTGTTTCGACAGCGGTAAGTGGCGAAGCCGCTTTTCAGTCGCCGGATCTTGAATCCACGCCCCCTGATAGCAAATCAGCGGCAAAGTTGAGCCGATGTCCGAGTGAAAACGCAAAGCAGACTGGTACATCCTCCCCGTAGCCACAGCCACTTTCACTCCCCGCGACTGGGCTGCTAAAATTGCCTGCTTGACTGGTTCTCGGATCTGATTTGACAAACCTGCGATCGTGCCGTCGATATCCACTACCAGTAGTTTAATCTCTGCGGTGCCAAAATTGCGATCGGTCGCACTAGCTGGATTTGAGGCAATTATATTCTGCATGATTGTTTTGAGATTTTACCTGTTCATTTGCAAGCACCAGTTTATTTTGGCACTGCCGGGATAGCCAAGTGTGACTTTTCATTTTTTGAATACTAGAATATAGATAAGTGAGTAAACCCAAAAAAAGTATCAAGGATGAGCCTTTAGGGACTGGTTTAACTAAGCTACATAATAGCAGCTAGTTTACTGCCGTAAAAACCGCCCTCGATCTGCGACCTGTATTTTTACTTACTTAATAGTACCATGTAAAAAAAAGCAACAGCAGCCAATATGTCAATCATTCTGTCATCATTCATTCCCACTTATTCAATCTCAAATCTAAAATTTAAAATCTAAAATCCTCTAACCGTACTTTTAAACCCAGCCCTCAAACAGCATGATTACTATTCCAGGATACCGCATTGACAAAGAAATTTATACAAACCCTCACACAGTTATTTATCGAGGGATGCAGCTTGAGGAACAAAAACCAGTTATCCTCAAAACTCTCACGCCGCCATACCCTACACCAGCGCAAATAGCCCAACTCCTGCACGAAGCCGAAATCCTTAAAGATTTGAATTTTCCTGGAATAGTCAAGCTTTACAAACTCGAAAAATACAACCACTTTCCTGTTTTAATTTTAGAAGATTTTGGTGGCATTTCCCTAAAAGATTTTCTCAGCAACAACCAGATCGAGTTACAACAATTTCTGCAAATTGGCATAAAACTAGCAGAAACTATCGGGCAACTCCACGAACACCACATCATCCATAAAGATATTAAACCCAGCAATATTATTGTCAATAGTTCGACGGGGGATGTCAAGATTGCTGATTTTGCGATCGCCTCCCTGCTACCAGGCGAAAACCCAGCCCTCAACCATCCCAATTTACTCGAAGGAACCCTCGCCTATATGTCTCCCGAGCAAACGGGACGTATGAATCGGGCGATCGACTACCGCACCGATTTTTATTCTCTAGGCATCACCTTTTATGAAATGCTCTGCGGCGAATTGCCTTTTAATGCCACAGATCCGATGGAATTAGTGCACTGCCATATTGCTAAAACGCCCGTTTCTCCTGGCGAGAATAGAAAGCAGAAAGTAAAAGACAGAATCAATCAAACAGAAAGCGGCGAGATTCCTCAAGCCGTTTCCGATATCGTGATGAAATTATTAGCAAAAACTGCCGACGACAGGTATCAGAGTGCTTTCGGAATTTTCTACGACTTAGAAAAATGTCTCGCTCAACTGCAAACAACAGGCGAAATTTCTCACATCACCATCGGTGAGCAAGATCGATCGAGTCACCTGCAAATTTCCCAAAAACTTTACGGGCGAGAATCAGAACTTAATCTGCTTCTCAAAACCTTCGAGCGCATGAAGCGGGGCCATACAGAAATCGTGCTGATTTCCGGTTGTCCAGGTTTGGGGAAATCGTGGTTGGTATATGAAATTCACCAACCGATAGTCCGGGAAAACGGATATTTTATTGACAGCAAATTTGAGGAATTTAAGCGCGATATTCCCTACGCTTTTTTGCTCCAAGGTTTTCAAGACTTGTTGCGGCAAATCCTCACAGAAACAGCCGCCCAACTCCTAGTTTGGAGACAAAAAATATTAAAGGCCCTCGGCGGCAACTGCCAAGTAATTATTGAAGTTATTCCCGAAGTAGAACTGATAGTCGGGCCGCAGCCCCCAGTGCCAGATTTAGGAGCAAATGAATCTCAAAATCGCTTGAATTTAGTATTTCAAAAATTTCTCCGCGTCTTTACTCAAAAAGCACACCCGCTGGTAATTTTTCTCGACGATTTGCAGTGGGTCGATTCAGCATCGATCAAGTTAATCCAACTGCTAGCAACTGACCCAAAAAGTCAATATTTATTAATAATTGGAGCCTATCGAGAACAAGAAGTAAATGCAAATCATCCCCTAATGCTGACCGCCGAAGCAATTAAAAAAGCAGGCGGGAATGTGAGCGCGATCGCCCTTTCGCCTTTAGATATTAACAGCGTCAATCAATTCGTGGCGGATACTCTGAACTGCGCACCAGAAAAATCGCTAAATTTAGCAGAATTACTTTTTCAAAAAACCGGAGGCAATCCATTTTTTCTCACTCAATTATTGAAGTCTCTTTACTCACAAAAATTGCTCCAATTTAAATTAGTACCGTCGGAAAAATCGGTCGAACCAGCAGAGCCTCACCTTTCAGACTTTGCCCAACAAATCCCAGAGCAAGCTGTAAAAAAATGCAAAATCACAGGCGAGTGGCAGTGGGATATCGAGCAAATACAAGAAATAGGAATAACTGACAATGTTGTAGAATTAATGATAGACAACATTCAGAAACTTTCCGAAAATACGCAGGAACTGCTAAAATTAGCCGCTTGTCTGGGCAACAAATTTGATTTAGGAATTCTCTCGACAATCAGCGAAAAACCTCTGGCGTCCGCAGCAACAGACCTCTGGGAGGCACTTCAGTCCGGTCTGATTTTGCCCGTGAATAACGCCTACAAAATTCCGATCGCACTAGCAGCAAGCACAGGCTTAACAGACCAAATATCTAGAGACGTTACAGATGAATTAGCCCTACCAGTTGCTGATGCTGGTAGCGCGACTTATAAATTTTTGCACGAGCGAGTTCAGCAAGCAGCTTATGCTTTAATATCCGAATTTCAGAAACAAGAAACCCATCTAAAAATCGGCAGATTCCTGCTGCACAACGCGCCTCCTGAGCAATTAGAAGACCATGTTTTTGATATAGTAAACCAACTAAATGCAGCCCGACAAATCAGCAGTGAATTAGAAAAATTTCAACTATGCCAATTAAATTTAATTGCGGGCCGCAAAGCAAAAGCCAGTGCAGCCTACGAACTCGCTGTCAAATATTTAACCGTAGGTATTGAATTGCTTCCCTCGGAAAGTTGGGAAACTGACTACGACTTGACTCTTTCACTCTACGAGTCAGCCGCAGAAGCAGCTTACCTCGATACCGAGTTTGAAAAAATGGAAAAATGGGGAGAAATTGTCCTGCAACACGCAACCAATGAACTAGACAAAATCAAAGTTTTTGAGATCCGAATCACAGCTTGTGCGATGCAAACCCAACTGCAAGAAGCAGTAAAAATTGGTCGAGAAGCACTAACAATGTTAGGAATAAACTTTCCAGAATCGCCAATTCCGCTCCACATTCAGCAAGCACTCACCAAAACCGCCGCTTATTTAACCGGAAAAAAAATAGAAGATTTAATTAACTTGCCGCTGATGACAAATCCGCGTAAACTAGCAACGATGCGCGTGCTTTCCAGTATGTTTTCAGCTACGTTGATAGTTGAACCAGTGCTGCTGCCACTGATTGTCTGCGAGCAAGTTAATTTATCTATAAATTACGGAAATTCTGCGTTTTCTGCCTTCGGTTATGCTAATTACGGAGCCATTTTAAAAGGAATAGTTAGAGATATCGAATCGGGCGATCGTTTCGGTCAATTAGCTTTAAATTTGATCGATCGACTAAATGCTTTAGAATTTAAAAGCAAGACGCTTAATTTAGTCGCATTCATTTTGATGCACGGCAAACATCATGTTAAAGACACTTTGCCGCTGTTAGAGGAAGCCTATCAAAGCGCGCTACAAAATGGTGATTTAGAATGTGTCGGATATGCCGCCGTAAATATTTGTCAGTCTTTGTATTTCATCGGTCAAGAATTGCCGCAACTGGAACGGAAAATGGTAAATTACAACCATCTGCTGTTTCAACTCAAGCAAGAAACGGTATTGACTTGGAATCAAATATATCGGCAAACAGTTTTGGAATTGATGGGAAACTTGGCAAGCCCCGACATTTTATTAGGTGAAGCTTGCAGCGAAGAAACATTATTGCCGCTGCTGTTGAAAGTTAACGATCGGGTCGGACTCCAGCACTTTTATTTGCAAAAATTAATATTAGCGTATTTATTTGGAAATGTCGAGCTAGCGCTAGAAAATGCAGCGCAAGCCGAAGTTTATTTAGACGGAGTTGTGGGCTTTATTAATGTTCCTGAATACCATTTTTACGAGGCTCTAGCCCGACTAGCAGCATATTCATCTGCAACAAAGCAGGAACAAAAAGAGCATCTTTTTTCCGCAACAAGCAACCAAAAAAAGCTGCAAAAGAAAGCACTTTCTGCGCCCATGAACCTTCAGCATAAATGCGATTTGATCGCGGCAGAAAAAGCGCGCATTTTAGGAAATCTTGTGAAAGCAATGGAATATTACGACTCTGCAATTGCCGGAGCCCAAGCAAACGGATACATACAGGTACAAGCCCTTGCAGCAGAATTGGCAGGAGCATTTTATTTATCCCTAGGACGACAAAAAATTGCGAAAACTTACTTAACAGAAGCGCGTTATTGCTATCAGCGCTGGGGAGCAAAAGCCAAAGTAGCGCATTTAGAATCAAAATACTCGAAATTGCTAACTTCTGCTGCGATTTCAACTAATATCGAAACTCACAAATCTACGAGCAGCGCTTGCACTACGAGCGGCAGTGCAGGCGTGCTAGACTTGACAACAGCAGTCAAAGCATCGCAAACCTTAGCCGGCGAAATAGTTTTAGACAAACTGCTGGCAAAAATGATGAAAATTGTTATTGAAAATGCCGGGGGACAAAGAGGCTTTTTAATACTAGAAAAATCCGGCAAATGGGTGATTGAAGCATCAGGCTCTGTAGATGTCGATCGCGTTTCTGTCATGCAATCAATTCCCATAGATTTTGTAGCAGAGGATCGAGAAGTAAATTTGCTAGCAGTTGCAGTCGTCAACTACGTCGCCCGCACCCAGCAAAGTATAGTTTTAAACGATGCCACCCGCGAAGGACAATTTACTCGAACACCTTATATAATTGCCGTTCAACCTAAATCAATTCTTTGCACTCCCTTAATCCATCAAGGCAAACTCAGCGGCCTTCTATATTTAGAAAACAATTTGACTACAGGCGCTTTTACGCCAGACAGGTTAGAAATATTAAAACTGCTGTCTTCTCAAATTTCTATCTCGATCGAAAACGCCCAACTTTACACGAACTTGCAGCAATTTAATCAGAATCTCGAAATGTTAGTACAGCAGCGTACCTCCGAGCTTTCCCAAACTTTAGAAGACCTAAAATCGGCTCAAAATAAACTGGTAGAAGCGGAAAAAATGGCTGCGCTCGGAGGGTTGGTTGCAGGTGTTGCTCACGAAATCAATACTCCCATCGGCATCGGTATCACCGCCGCCTCCTTGCTCGCTGAAAAAGTCACCAAATTTTTTGAGCTTTACAGCAACGGCCAAATTAAACGCTCCGAGTTAGAAAAGTTCCTGGATACCGCCATGCAAAGCAGTAATATGATCTTATCTAACCTGACGCGGGCGGCAGACTTGATTCACAGTTTTAAAGAAGTGGCTGTCGATCAGTCGAGCGAATTAAAACGCAGGTTTAATGTGAAAAACTATATAGAGGAAATTTTGACATCCTTAAGCGCCAAACTAAGAAGAACTAAACACAAAATAGAGATTAAGTGCGATGAAAATATGGTACTGGACAGTTACCCGGGCGTGCTGTGTCAAATTGTGACAAATCTGGTGTTGAATTCGCTAATTCACGCTTACGATGGAGAAGATGAGGGCATTCTGGCCTTTGATTTCAAACTAGAGGGCGATCGGCTAATATTTGAATATGCCGATAACGGCAAAGGAATTACCCCAGAAAATCTCAGTAAAATTTTTGAACCGTTTTTTACCACGAAAAGAGGTCAGGGCGGCACCGGATTGGGACTGCACATAATTTACAACCTGGTTACGCAAAAACTAAAAGGCACAATTAGCTGCGAAAGTCAAGTAGAGAACGGCACAAAATTTATGATTGAATTTCCCGCTAAAATTAGCAATTAGTTATTCTACCGCCATTTTTAATATACTTTTATTTAGGAGAGCGATAAATGTCAGAAGCTAGTAAAAATCTGTTGGCTGCGGGCGATGACGAATTAATCGCGGCGGGGGACGATGAATTAATATTTGCCGCAGAAGATGAGGTGGAAGAAAAGCCGATAGCAGCCAGTTGGAAAATATTAATTGTAGACGATGAAATAGAAATTCACAATATTACAAAACTCGCCTTAAATGAATTTATATTTGAAAATAAACCGATCGCATTTATCAGTGCTTACTCAGGCAAAGAAGCCAAAGAAATAATCGAAGCCCATCCTGACATTGCCTTGATTTTACTCGATGTAGTTATGGAAACTGAAGAGGCAGGCTTGGAAGTAGTAAAATACATCCGCGATATTTTAGACAATCAAGTAGTGCGGATTATTTTGCGAACCGGGCAGCCGGGACAAGTGCCAGAAGATGTAGTAATTGTCAGCTACGATATTAATGATTACAAAACCAAAACAGAACTGACAAACAAGAAGTTATTTACCACGGTAGTGACAGCACTCAGAGCATTTCGCGCCCTGACTCAAATCGAAGCCAGCAAAAGTGAACTAGAAAAAATAGCAGCAGCGTCAGCGCGCTTTGTCCCCAGAGAATTTTTAAGATTTTTACAAATAGAAAGCATAGTTGATGCCAGATTGGGAGACTCTGTACAGGCAGAAATGACGATTATGTTTGCTGATATTCGTTCATTTACAAGTTTGTCAGAGAGTATGTCTCCCAGAGAAAATTTTGAATTTCTTAACTCTTATTTAAGCCGAGTTGGCCCAGTTATCCGCCAGTACAACGGTTTTATAGATAAATATATTGGTGATGGGATTATGGCTTTGTTTCCTAACCGTGCTGAAGATGCCGTGCAAGCAGCAATTGAGATGCAGCAGCAAGTTAAAATTTATAACAGACACAGGCAAAATAGCGGTTATCAACCTATTTCGATCGGGATTGGCTTGCATACGGGAACTTTAATGTTGGGTACGATAGGGGAGGCGGAACGGATGGAAAGTACGGTAATTTCTGATGCGGTGAATTTAGCTTCCCGGGTGGAAGGATTGACAAAGCTTTACGGAGTTGGTATTGTAGCTAGCGTTCAGACTTTGTGTCGGATTGACGACCCCCAACATTACAAGTGCCGATTTCTCGATCGCGTTCAAGTCAAAGGAAAACAAACACCTGTTGCTGTATTTGAAATTTACGACGGGGACTCGGATATCACGATCGAACTAAAAGCACAAACCCAAACTTATTTTGAACAGGGAATTTTTTTTCATTACCAGCAGCAATTCGCGCAAGCAAGGCAAATGTTTCTGCGCGTTTTGCAAGTCAACAAGTATGATAAGGCAGCATTTTTTTATGCTGAACGCTGCGAGATGTTGATGAAGAATGCTCTAATTATGACTTTGGAAGGAATTGAGATTTAGGTAATTGGTCAGTTGTCAGTGGTTAGTGGTCAGTTGTCAGTTGTCAGTTGTGAGTTGTCAGTTGTCAGTGGTAATGGGTAATTGGTAATTGGTAATGGGTAATGGGTAATGGGTAATGGGTAATTGGTAATTGGTAATTGGTAATTGGTAATTGGTAATTGGTAATTGGTAATTGGTAATGGGTAATGGGTAATTGGTAATATCATGTCCGAGAGACAACAATATTGTCGGGGCGGGTTTACGGGATATCTCGCTTATATTACAGACAATGCGCGAACCCGCCCCTACTGGAATTCGGGTTAATTTACCGGACATCATATAATGGGTAATGGGTAATGGGTAACTGGTAATGGGTAATTTTTAATCCGTTAAATCCCTTAAATCCCGTACACTGCTTCGTTGCCGAACTTGCTTCTATCCGTTACATCCGTTAAATCCGTTAAATAATCCGTTGCCGAACTTCTCTCCATGCGCTTAAAATCTCTTGATGTTTTTCGCGGAATTGCGATCGCCTCGATGATTCTAGTCAACAACCCCGGTAGTTGGAAACAGGTGTATCCGCCGCTAGATCATGCAGAATGGCACGGCTGCACCCCGACAGACTTAGTATTTCCGTTTTTCCTGTTCATCGTTGGCTGCGCGATGTCCTTCTCGCTGTCTAAATATACTGAAAATAATCAAAAAATAGGAACAGAAGCATCGGAAAATTCCGCAACACAGGAACAAACAACAAGAGAACAACAACCTTCTTCTTTTTCATCTCTTACTGAAAATATTTACTGGCGAATTGCGCGGCGGGCGGCGATTTTGTTTGGATTAGGATTGTTGTTAAATACATCTTCGATCGCCCTTGACGTACTTTTGAACGGCGCCCCGATCGCAAATTTCGGTAAAATCAGGATTATGGGAGTATTGCAGCGCATCGGTTTAGCTTATTTCATCAGTGCGATCGCGATTCTGAACCTTTCCCCCCGCAATCAAAAACTGCTCGCTGTTGCGGTGCTTTTAGGCTATTGGGGCGTGTTATCCGCAGGCGGTGTAGGGGGGTACAGCGCCTACGAACTGACGCCAGAAGGATATTTAGGTGGATATGTCGATCGGCTAATTCTCGGCAGCCAACACCTGTACAAAGGCGGCCCCTTCGATCCTGAAGGATTGTTGAGCACCTTACCAGCCAGCGTGACAGTGCTGATCGGCTACTTTACAGGAGAGTGGCTGCGCGTGCAGCCTATAAAAACCCGCACGAGTTTAAATTTAGCGATCGGCGGCCTCTGTTGCCTAGTAATCGGCCGTTTGTGGGGATTTGCTTTTCCCATTAACAAACAATTGTGGACGAGTTCCTATGTAGTTTTTACTGCTGGCTGGGCGTTGTTATTGTTAGCAGTTTGCTACGAAACTATAGAGGTGCGAAAGTGGAAATGGGGATGGCCGTTTGAAATCATGGGTTTGAATGCAATTTTTTTGTTTGTCGCGTCCGGTATTGTCGCCAGACTTTTGTTAAAAACTCATGTTGGTGGTGATAAAACTGCTCCAACAACTTACACTTGGATTTATGAAAACTGGTTTATACCTTGGGCTGGGCCGCTCAATGGTTCTCTAGCTTTTGCGGTGACGGCGGTATTGTGTTGGTGGTTGATTTTGTACGGGATGTACCGTCGAGGTTGGCAGATTAAAATTTGAGAAGTTTGGTGTAGTTGATGTAACTCTTTTAATAATCTCAGATAAGGGCGATCGATCTTTCTAGCAAAACACCAGTTTAATTTATAATTGAAGGCAGGAGGATATATTATGGCGACTAATGCTCGAGAAATTTATCTTCAAGTTGTCCGCACTTTGCCACCAACGGAGCAACTACACTTAGCAACTCTGATCCTCAACGATTTATCACAGGAAAATGTCTCTGTCGTCGAGCCAAGCGATACCTCAACTGAGGAAGATTGTCTCGATGTAACAACTAAACCAATTCAAATTGAAGAAGTCCTAGCACGGGTGAATACTTATCAGGGTTTGGAGAACATTCAAAAACAGCTTCGTCAAGAAATTTGCGATCGCCCACAAGCTGAAAACAATTTGCAACAAACCCTTGCTACCTTACGGGATGCACAAATGGAACTGCTACTAAAGGAGAGGGAAAAAAAATTGGTTTTGGTTAATCCATTAGACGGTGTTTCTCACGAAATTCATAGCCTGATCGGCTTTCTCAGCGGCAACATCGACTTCACTAAAATGGGCGTTCAAGACTTAATCGGACATCTAGCGCTCTATCAGCAACACTATCCCAACCCAGCAGCACCAATTCAACAGAATGCCGAAGATATTGACCTATAATTTTTAATCGAAGACTTGCCCAAGTTTCTGAATAATACAGCGCAACCAGCGAGCGAGCGCATCAGGAATATCTTCATTTCACTTCGTAATTTTTGTCGGGCTGACTCAGACTCGAAAGTTTTTTGTAACATTCACGACTACATTGACAGTCTAATCTTCATTCTCAAAAATCGCCTCAGAGGTAATTTAAACCGTCCCAATATTGAAATCATCAAAAATTATGGCAATTTGCCAAGGATTGAGTGTTTTCCCGGTCAGTTAAAGCAAGTGTTTATGAATATTCTGGTAAACGCGATCGATATGTTTGACGAAATGGCACAAACTCGGTCTTTTGCCGAAATTAAAGCCGATCCTCAACAAATTTCGCTCCGTACAGAAATCATCTCAAACCAGGTTAAAATCAGCATTTGAGATAATGGATTAGGTATGAGTGAAGATGTGAAATCTCAAATATTCGATTGTTTATTTATCGCAAAAACAGTTGGTAAACGCACAGGATTGGGGCTAGAAATCGCCCGTATCATTGTGGTAGAAAAACACGGAGGTGCGATCGAAGTAAATTCGACTCTGGGGGAAGGAACAGAATTTATAATTATTTTGCCAGTTGGCGGGTCGTAGATATGTGGGGTGCGCGCTGCGCGCACCTTACGTCCTAAATAATGTAGGGAGCGATCGCACCTATTAAACCTCTTGCAAAAATCCTTTTGATCAATTGATGGGACGGGCTCTCCGGCCCATCCCACAAAAAAAATAAATCTTGTGGGATGGGCCGGAGAGCCCGTCCTAATTATTTTTGCAAGATGTCTATTCTTAAAGCTGAGTTGGATCGATATCCAGTTCTCTTAGTTTTGCAGCCATTCGATCGCGCTGTTGCTGAATTTCATCGCGCTGTTGCTGAATTTCATCGCGCTGTTGCTGAATTTCATCGCGCTGTTGCTGAATTTCATCCCGCTGTTGCTGAATTTCATCCCGCTGTTCCATTAACTCGACATAAGATAAAAACCGCTGTCCGTCCGGACGAATTATCTCTAATTCTGGTTCTGCAAATACGAACCGAACTCCCAAACGCGGACTGATCCAGCCATCTAAAGATTCAATAACTGTCAGTCCTGCTTCAGTTCTTTGCCATCCAGTCAGATCGTTATTATCTGGATCGTAGAGATAATATTCTTCCACACCAAAGCGGTTGTAAAACTGCAACTTCAGCGCCATTTCCGATAGCGTATTTCCCGGCGACAAAATCTCAAAAACCACCTGGGGCGCGATATTATCTTCAAGCCATTGCTGATAAGACCCGCGATATCCTTTTGGTCTGCCAAATACCACCATGATATCGGGCGCGCGCTTCATTTTATTGTCACCTTCGACGGGATACCACAATAAATCTCCGGCTACGAATACAGTTGGATTGTCTTTAAATAAGGCTTCGCACCCTTCTTTGAGTTTGACAATCCAACCAAATTGAAGTGTGTTATCTGACATGGGCTGTCCGTCGCTGTCTGGATACAGAACTTTTTCTGGTTGTTGAGTTGGCAGTAACTTAGTTTGTAATTGAGAAGTCATTTCATTTCTACCAAAAACTTCCACACCTAATTATAACCGACGAGAATGCCTCAACTGGTTTCAGCTTCAAGCTTTTAGCCTTCAGGGCCGATCGCCCGCCACCGCACCCTAACTATAAATGAGCCCAAATCGCTAAAATAAAAAAAAGATACGTAATAGGCAGGCCCGTTCAATGATCCCAACAGTTATAGAACAATCCGGTCGTGGCGAACGCGCCTTTGACATTTACTCGCGACTCCTGCGCGATCGCATCGTCTTCTTGGGCCAACAGGTTGACTCCGACTTAGCCAACCTGATCGTAGCCCAATTGCTATTTTTAGACGCCGAAGACCCGGAGAAAGACATTTACCTCTATATCAACTCCCCTGGGGGATCGGTAACAGCAGGTATGGGCATTTTTGACACGATGAACCACATCCGCCCCGATATTTGCACTATTTGTCTCGGTTTGGCCGCCAGCATGGGCGCTTTTCTGTTGAGTGCGGGCGCTAAAGGCAAGCGGATGAGTTTGCCTCACTCCCGGATTATGATCCACCAACCTCTGGGCGGAGCTCAAGGACAAGCTACCGATATTGAAATTCAGGCGAAAGAGATTTTGTACCACAAACAACGCCTGAATCAATTTTTGGCAGATCATACCGGTCAGCCGCTTTCCCGCATTGAAGAAGATACCGAACGCGATTTCTTCATGTCGGCTGAAGAAGCAAAGGATTATGGTTTAGTCGATCAAGTGATCGATCGCCGTCCTTCTGCTAGCCGCCCGATCGCTGCTGTGGCGTAAATTAAAAATTAAAAATTAACAATGGGGAAATCTTCTTCATTGTTGATTTTTGATTTTTACTGTCCGCTTAATTCCTTTTCATCAAATAGGTTTGATCGTTCGGACTAAAGTCCTGAGAAAGAAGGACGCTCAGTCCGAACGCTCAAACCTATTTTCCTGATTTTTAGTGGGAGTTGTTCGATATTTTTGGACTAAAGTCCTTAGAAAGAAGGAGGGAGCATCTCAGTTTTGTAAAAAGCATTTTTTTGATCTTCCGTGCGAGCTGTCGCGAGCTCGCGTATTGTACAATACGCGAGCGGGACGCTCGCACTGTAAATGCAAAACTGAGATGCTCCCAAGAAGGACTCAAGAACGATCAAACCTATTTTCCTGATTTTTAGGGTAAAGATTCGAGATATTGCAGGAAGTCGAACAATTCTTCTCTATTTAATAAATGTCGCGCTGCTTTGCCGTAACCTTGATTGAGATAATCTTTTCCTTGGTTGGCTGTCCACCCCAATCTCTTGATTTCCTCGGTGGTTCTGCTGTAGATTTCTAGATATTCTAGGAAATCTGCTAATTGTTCGCTAGAAAGTTCTCTCTGGGACGATTTGCCATAGAGTTGTTCGAGACAGTCGGTTTCCGTTTTTTTATTCCATCGCTGGCGTTTGAGGATGCCGTCTATTTGGGCGATCGTATCAGAATCATCCTCGATCGCATCGCTGGGAATTCCCAGGGCGATCGGCTGCGATTCCCGGACTTCGGCGGCACCCTGCGACAGTTCGCGATCGCTAATATTCGGCACTTCCAGTTCTGGAAGCGGTTCGCCGTAGCTGGAAGACAGCCAAGCGTCCGAGTCTAACTGTTTTGGGACAAATCCAGGAACTTGGGCCCGATCGACTGTTGGCGGTAGCGGTTCCGGTACAGGTGCGATCGGCTCTGCATTTAATTTCGCTTCCGTATTGACAAAATTGGTTTGATGTGGTAAATCCACTTGGTCTGGAACAGGCATTTCTAAAACCGGAAGCGGAGCAAGGGCTGGCCCAACGGGAACGGGAACAGCAGGAGGGGGCGCTACGGGAACGGGAACAACAGCAGCAACCGGAGCCGGAGCCGGAGCCGGAACGGGAACAGCAGCAGCAACCGGAGCAGGAGCATCAAATGCGAGGACAGCGATCGCTCGCGATCGGGCGCGGTCTTCAGCATCCTCAACAGACTCAGCAGCCGACATACCAGTAGCAAGAGTTTTGCCGTCAACCTGAACCAGACAGCGAACCACAAACTTACTGTGATGAATAGTCAGCAACTCACAGATTAACTGTCCAGTGGGATAAAGGGCGCGAAATTGAGCAAGCATAATTTTTTTACCCCGAAACCTGAAGGGGCTGATGACTTCAGTTTAGTACAACCAGAGAGAAAACAATTTTCTGAAAGCACATATTCAACATACAATAAATGAAAGGTGAATCATGCGCGCAACCTTTCACGCCATAAAACCCTATCCCACATCCGGCGGTTTAAGCTAACAAGCACCGGGGGTCATTTCTACCTATAGGAGATGACACAGCAACTAGGCAAAAGTAGTAAAAGTCTCCGGTTTTGTGTACCTTGCACTTTCTACAGCACAGATTGCTCCCTACCCTGAATTTCACCTCCGTCCGCAAGGGCAGAGCGCTTGCAAAAACAGGGGCATCCCAGCGGCGAGCTACTAGCAATTTTGCCTAATCGCCGGTAAAATCTTTGGCTTTAGCAAAAGGCAAGAGGCACTTCAAAAAGAAGAAGAAAGCAGGAAAAAGGCAGAAGGAAAAAGGTAAGAGGCCCAAATGCAAATTTTCTCCCTCTCCATCTATCCCAATCCCCGAGTCTACCCGTCGCTTTCAGCATCGAGTCATCTTTTAAGAACCGACAGGGGCTTTCTACTTCGCGAAGATCTCGGCGCTCAAAGCGAAAAGCAAAGGAACCAACGCTAAAAACTTGTATTGGGGCATAGGGTGCGGGGCATTTGTTTGCACCGTCATCTGTCAGTTGCAGACAGACAGCAGACAATTAACGCTCGCGCCAGTGTCGGGAAAAAATCTGAAAAAATCCCCGCGCACGGGTAGCACCGACTGTGTTCGCATCTCCACCTACTAACCCGCGAATTTGTTGGGAAGCAGGCACAGCGAAGGCGGGAGAGGGCGCGGCGGCTGATTTCGCCAAAATTAGACTAATTGCTGGAAACAAGAGGATCGATCGCTACATGGAATTTTCTATCGCTGCACTGCTGGCAAATTTTACAGAAGACAAATTAGTGGCTCCCAAAGCACTAGAAAAAAAACTCGACTGCAATGATGAAACCAGTCAACTCAAACTTCAAATCGCATTAGAAGCTCTAGAGAAAATTGGCATATTAGTCAAAGACAAAGGCCGCTATCGTCGAGTAGTGGAAGACGACGTAGTAGAAGCAAAACTGCGCTGTTCCAGCAAAGGATTTTGCTTTGCAATTCAAGACGCTGAAGGCTCAGAAGACGTTTATGTGCGGGAAAGTCACCTCTCGACAGCTTGGAATGGCGATCGAGTTTTAGTCAAAATTATCAAAGAAGGTAGCCGCCGCCGATCGCCCGAAGGCGAAGTCATGCTGATCCTCGAACGCGCCAACCCCTCGGTACTGGCGCGAGTCAAGCAAACCGCCACCCCCACCGGCCGCGTCAGCTACAGAGCAATTCCCCTGGACGATCGCCTGTTGTTTGAACTAGACTTACTCGCCAACGGTACAAATCTCCAAGAGGCGATCGACCATTTAGTACACGTCGAAGTCAAACGCTATCCCCTCGGCACCCACCGCCCAGTCGGCAAAGTAGTACAGGTACTCGGTTCTGACGCCGAAGCTGCTGATGACCTCGACATCGTATGCTGCAAACATGACCTACCGCGCTCCTTCCCCGCCGCCGTCATCAAAGCAGCCGAAAATTTGCCCAGCAAAGTCAAAAAAACCGACATTAAAAAACGGTTAGATTTGCGCAACATCCTGACTGTTACCTTTAGCAAAAACGAGGCGGGAGAAATCAACAGCGAAATTGATGCCCCTCAAGCTCAGCAGGAAAGCTTCTCAGACGAAGCAGCCGAAAACGAGTTTGACCCGACCTCATTCCTCTCCGATCCGCCCATAGAACGCGCATTGTCGATCGAAAGCCTGAAGTCCGGCTGCTGGCAAGTTGGAATCCACGTCACCGACGCCGCCGAGTACGTACAGCCCGAAACCCCGATCGACCGCGAAGCCCGCAAACGAGGCACCTGCGCCCATCTGGGAGAAAAAATCATCGCCGTACTCCCAGAAATCCTCAACGAGCGCTGCTCCCTGCTGCTAGACGCCGAACGGCTGGCTTTCAGCATAATGCTCACCATAGACGAATCCGGAGAACTCCTAGAATACGAAATTCAAACCAGCGTCATTCAAATTGACTACCACCTCAGCTACCAGGACGCTCAAGCAATTCTCGAACCAGGCTCCGATGCCGAAGATCATGCTTTGTCCTCCGCCCTCCGTCCTTTCCTCGATCAAATCTCCGCAGCCTCAAAGGCTGCCAGAAAGGCGAGGCTCAAGCGAGGAGCTTTTGAACTAAATTTGCCCGACGCTAACTCTCACTTCGACGATGAAGGCGAATTAGGAGCTTTTGCAACGGCTCCCCCCGCCCAGTCTGCTGTCTCCGAGTTGGTCGTACTCGCCAACCAAGCTGTCGCCACCCACCTGCAAGCCTTGGGAGTCCCAGCAATCTACCGCGTCCAGCCGATGCCAGATCCAGCAGACATTCAAGAGTTCATCAAACTCTCCAACAACCTCGGAGGCGAACTGTATCTCGAAAACGAAGAAGAAGTTCTGCCCTTGGACTTTCAGCGATTTACCCAGCAGTTTGCCGGCCTCAAGTCCGAAAGAGTTCTCACCTACCTGCTGGAAGACACGATGAAGCCCGCTGTTTACAGCACAACTCCCAAGCCTCACTTCGGTTTGGCCCTGTCAAGCGGCTACACGCGCTGCACTTCGCCACTTTCCCGCTACGCCGATTTGCTGGTGCTGCGGGTGTTGCACGCTGTGTTAGAGCAAGGCCGCAGCAGCCGTACAACTCGCGCTAAGGAAAAAGTTAACCTGCACCATTCCTCCTGTCACGGTCAAATTACTTGGAATGTCCTGCCGCCAGACTTGCATCACGAGTTTGAGACAGAGTTTGCAGCGGCGGTGGTACACCTGACGGAACGCGAAAGGGTTGCTGAAGATGCCGAAAGCGATTTGCAGGGATTGAAGAAAACCGGATTGATGAAAGAGCGCACCGGTCAAACTTTCCAGGGTTTGATTACAGGGGTGCAGTCTTACGGTTTCTTTGTGGAAATTGAGGTGCGGCCGCCGGAAAGTGAACTTTTGCGTGTTGAAGGGTTGGTGCACGTTTCTTCGCTGAAGGATGATTGGTATGAATATCGATCGCGCCAGCAAACTCTAGTTGGCCGCAAAAACCGCAATCAATACCGTTTGGGCGATCGGGTAGAAGTTCAAGTTAAGAGCGTTGACTACTACCGCCAACAAATAGATTTAGTTGCTGTGGGCGGCGGTAGCCAAGCTTTTGATGATGATGAGTAGTCAGTAGTCAGTTGTCAGTAGTCAGTTGTCATTAGTCAGTTGTCATTAGTCATTAGTCATTAGAAGTGCTGTCGCCGCTCGCGAACAGCAGTCATAGTCATTAGTCATTTAACCGATGACCAATGAGTACAGAGATGGAGGACACGGCAGTGCCGTGTCCCTACAAACATCGAGTAGGGAAACGGCACTGCCCTGTCCTGAAAGACATCGCAACCTGTCGCGAAAGATATTGAAACCCGTCCCGAAAGATATTGAAACCCGTCCCGAAATACATCGCAGCCAATCCCGAAAGATATTGAAACCCGTCCCGAAATACATCGAAACAATCCCGAAAGACATCGAGCGAATTTGATATTATTTCTGCTTGCTTCTTCTCATATCGTGTCCGTTCGATTAACAGCAGTAAGATTCGTTCGTAGTGCGTCCTGGCGTCCGCAGAATGAAAGCGGACGCCAGGACGCACGCTCGATCCGTTTTTGTAGTGGTAATCGAGTGGACGCGCTCTCAATTCCTACTTGCTTCTTGCCTCATACTTGTTCCTGAAAAATAATGACAAATAACTACCCGCTAATTGTAGGAGTGACTGGAGCATCGGGATTAATTTACGCCGTGCGAACACTAAAATATCTCTTGGAGGACGATCGCGCCGTCGAACTGGTAGCATCAAAATCTACCTACATAGTTTGGCAAAGCGAACAGAACATCCGAATGCCCGCAGAACCAACTCTGCAAGAAGAATTCTGGCGAGAACAAGCAGGAGTACCCAATTCTGGCAAACTCCGGTGTCATCCCTGGCAAGATGTTGGTGCTAATATTGCTAGCGGATCGTTTCGCACCCAAGGGATGATGATTATTCCCTGTAGCATGAGTACACTAGGCAAATTGGCGGCTGGCTTGAGCTCGGATTTACTCGAAAGAGCGGCCGACGTTCAGCTCAAGGAAGGGCGAAAATTGGTACTTGTACCTAGAGAAACCCCTTTTAGTTTGATTCACCTGCGGAATTTAACTACGTTGGCGGAAGCTGGAGCTAGAATAGTGCCAGCGATTCCTGCTTGGTATCACAATCCACAAACTATTGAAGATTTGGTAGACTTTGTGGTGGCTCGTACTTTAGACCAGTTGGGGATTGACTGTGTTCCTCTCAAACGTTGGAAGGAAAAAGAGTTGACAGTTGACAGTTGACAGTTGGGAGTTGACAGTTGACAGTTGGCAGTTGGCAGTTGGCAGTTGGCAGTAGTCATTAGTCATTAGTTATTGGTTAGTTGTTATTGGTTAGTTGACAGATTAATTAGCAATGCCCAATGCTCAATTCCCCAATGCCCTGTTTGGCCAATTCCCCATTCCCCATTCCCCATTCCCCATTCCCAATTCCCAATATTATTAATATGCGTCCTGTATTATTGCTCGTGATTGTCGTGGGGCTAACTATTTTTGCCTTACAAAATGTGGAGCCGGCTTTATCGCTGGTATTTTTGGGAATTCGATCGCCCGCTTTACCCTTATCTATCTGGATTTTGCTCAGCATGGGGACGGGAGTTGTCACGTCTTTATTGATTTCTACTTTGCTCTCATTCTCAAATTACCTATCTCAAACACGACAGCGCAGCGGCCGCGACATTCGCAGCCGTGAGGCTGTCTCAGCAGACAGGAGAACAGCTTACGCGCCACCTCCTCCTCCCAGAAAACAGGAGATTGACCCCGATTTTGAGACGGTAAATAGCCAAACTTCCTATCGAACTGAGTACGGGACACCGGCAGGCTACACTCCGCAGACTTTCCAACAAGAAACTCCAAACCCAAACCCTCCTGTTGCCAAGAATTACAATCAACCGACAACTATTCAAGCCGCAGACGATGAAGACGATTGGGTTTCGGATGGCTCAAAATCGGCCTCTAGTGGCAGCGATGACGATTGGGGGGACGATCGCGATTTTGCCGCTCGACCGCAGGTAAATGACGTTCCAGCGGCAAATCCGAGGGCTTACGAATCGAAACAGGAACCGAAAAGCAAGTCTTGGGCTGGCTCAGTATACTCTTATGGCTATCGAGATCCCAGCAAGTCGGGGGTGGGACAAACAGAGTCTGTCTACGATGCAGAGTATCGAGTGTTGGTTCCCCCGCAAGATCCCATACCTCCCGGGGGTGGCGCCCAAGTCCCGCCACATCCTAGTGCAGACACAGAGGATGATTGGGGATTGGATGAGGATGATGTATTTGATGAGGACGATCGCCCCAGCAGCGGCCCGATTAACCTGAAAAAATAGCAAAATATTGGAGGATGTGGCGGTGGATTTGTTGAGGGGAGTTAATATCTATCTCGTCGGGATGATGGGTGTGGGAAAAACCACCGTCGGGCGGATTTTGGCAAGGGAATTAAAATACCGTTTTTTTGATACGGATGAACTAATTGTGCGAGTTGCTCGTCAGTCAATAGCTGAGATTTTTGATACCCAAGGGGAAGAGGCTTTTCGGGAATTAGAAACGAAAGTGCTCGGCGAATTGGCTGCTTATCAAAATTCGATCGTGGCTACGGGTGGCGGCATTGTTGCCCGATCGACAAATTGGGGTTACTTACATTACGGTATAGTGGTTTGGCTGGATGTGCCTGTAGACCAATTGTGCGATCGACTGCGATCGGACACCACTCGTCCCTTATTGCGGGAGGGTGAGCTCAAATCTAAGTTGGAAAGCCTTTTGAGCGAGCGAGAGCGTTTCTACGCTCAAGCAGATGTCCGAGTTAGCATTTCAGGAGGCGAAAGGCCTGAAGAAGTGGCGCGTCGGGCGATCGAAGAAATCCAAAAAGTTATCAAATCTCAAACCGAACCTGATATCAATTGAGACAGTCATAAACCTGGTTTCTGGGAAAATAGCCGATTTATGAGGACTTGTTAATTCCGTAAAAATACTGATTTCTGTCTGAGTGTGTCGGTTTAACCGCTCAATGTTTGCGAATCAACCGGGTTTGAGCGGATGCGGTGCGTAAATTTTCTCTAGCCACCACCCAGACTATTAGGACATTCTTAATTGCTGAAACCCTTGGTTTGATTGCCGCTTCTTGCTTCTTCCTGATGACTGATGACTACAGTTCGCGAGCGGGGACAGCACTAATGACTAATGACGGCAGGACTGATGACGGCAGGACTTCTGTTGTGCCAAAAAATAAAATGGCCCCACCGCGGTCGGGCTGTAGGGCGCAAGGACAGTTAAACGCTAACCTCATTGTCGGTAAATTTAGCATCGATGCTATCCTCCTATGTGACGATTTCGCGATCGTCCATCGACTGAGCAACTCTCCCGTATCAAAAAATGTAACCCAAGATCGATCGCATTCAACCTGTCCTATTCTAAAAACAATACCTCATGCATTCTGACGAGCAGCTCCCTAAAGCTGCTTTTTTATTGGGATTTAGTTTTTGGCTGCTACACTTGCGCGCGTTTGGCAACAACATTTTAGTCAAAAGGAAGAGGGAAGAGGGAAAAAATCCCGATCGCCCATTACCAATTACCGATTACCCATTACCAATTACCGATTACCCTGAGAAAATTCCCCAACCTGCCTGTTATTAACAAAAATTCTAGCGATCCGCCCACCCCCAAACCTGTTAAAGAAATAGTAGCTAATACTGCCAAAGCGCGCCAATTTTTCCAACCAGATATTTGAAGATCGAGTCTTGCCAAAGAGCCGGCTGAAATCAAGACTAAACAAGTAGCAAAAAGGTGCAGCCAGGTAACAACTACTACTGCCACAAAAGCTCCTAAAATAATAGAAATAAAAGCACCGACATCACTCGAAAACCACCTCATCATCAAGGATTTTGTATCCTTCAGGGGGAACGACAAGGCGACAGCTAACAGTAAAATAGAAGCTACGGCTAAAAACCAAGTCAGGTGCGGGGGAACATCAAACTCAGATAATTTCCAGCCAAAGGTGAAATAAGTAAGGAAAAGTAGAGTTAGGGAATGCCAAGAGTTTTTTTTCATCCGATGGAAAGATTAGGGAAACCAGGCAAAAAAAGATGACCCCGAGAAATTCGTGCGCGGGCTTAGAGGTTAGTAGAAATAGCTTGCACCGGACAAGTAGGGATGCACTGCTCGCAAACGATACAGCGCGATCGAGCAAACGTTAGTTTAAAGCTTTCTGGGTCAAGGGTCAAGGCTTCTGTGGGGCAAACCCCCGTGCACAAGCCACAGTTAACGCAGGTATCTTCGTCGATGAGTATTTCCCTGCTGGCTAGGGAAACGCCGATGCTTTGCGATCGCATCCAGTCGATCGCCGCTTCTAGTTGGTCAATGTCCCCTGATAACTCTAGCACCAGTTTGCCCACTTGATTCGGAGCCACCTGAGCGCGGATAATGTTGGCTGCAACATTAAAATCCTTGGCCAGTCGGTAAGTGACAGGCATTTGGATCGATCGTTGGGGAAACGTCAGCGTTACCCGTTTTTTCACTTTTACCTCGGTAATTTACAAACACAATCTTTCTTATCTTATTGTTTTAGCGCACTTGGTCTAATTAATGACCTTAGCCCTATTTTTTGATGAGATTGGTCTGATTATCTCAAAATGTGGTATAATTTAGACTGCTTATAAAAAATAAAAACATAGAAATAAAATCGGCATTTATTTTATGAGTCTCAATTCGCCAAACTCAACTTCTGCCCCCGCACCCAAAGATTCCGAAATACAAGCCGCCGCCCGCGTCAGAAACTTACTGATCGTGTTAGCAGCGATCGCCCTTTCAGTATCCCTCTTCTTAGGAGTGCGAACTCAAACGCCATCAAGCAGTCTCACCGAAATGGCAAAAGCCTCCGCACCGATAGAAACAGCCTTAACAAACGGCAAGCCAACACTCATGGAATTTTACGCTGATTGGTGCGGTAGCTGTCAAGCAATGGCTAAGGACTTAAGCGCCATAAAACAGAAATATGCCGAACCAATGAATTTTGTCATGCTGAATGTAGACAACGACAAATGGCTGCCAGAAATCACCAAATATCGAGTAGATGGCATTCCCCACTTTGTCTATTTGAATAATAAAGGCAGCAGCGTTGCTGAAACGATCGGCGAAACACCACGCAGTATTATGGAAGATAATTTAGAAGCTTTAATTGCAGGAAAACCAATACCGCACTCGCAATCTTCCGGTCAAGTTTCTGATTTTACTCCCGCCACAGGCCCTGTGAAAACAAGCAGTTCAGACCCGCGCGCCCACGGCAGTCAAGTGCAGTAAATGAAGGAAGAAGGAAGAAGGAAGAAGGAAGAAGGAAGAAGGAAAAAGGAAGAAGGAAGAAGGAAGAAGGAAGAAGGAACAGGCAAGATGCCTGTTCCACAATCAATAAACCTTCTTGTGGAGCAGGCATCTTGCCTGTTCCAGATAGTAATACCTTACAGAAATTCAACAGCAGATCGCAACTTATGTCAATTTCGGTTGAGGGCGACTACCTCCAAAGGAATATTCAAAAAAACTTTATTTACATTTTATTAAATTTTATTATAATTGCAAAAAGTGGAGTGTAAATATTCGATCGCTCCCGACAAACAATAAAATGCGATCGAAAAGAAGTTGGTCGCAATCCCCCGATTCATGCCTTCACAGGCTGAGTGAGGCAGGGTAGTTTTATTGTCAGGATAAGAAATCTGAAACAATAGAAAACGGGTGCATCTGGTTTTGGCAAATATGTTTGTAGGGGCGAAGCATGACCTCCGTGAATATGGGATTATAACTAATAACTTATATGCGGTCATGCTATAGCCCTATTCAAAAACCAGATGCACCCCAGAAAACATCGCTCAAAGGTCGGGTGGCGTATTAGATGCAACTGTCATATTAATCAAGGCACGTAGTTGGGCCCCGGCCCTCTTGAGGCGTATATCTAAAGAGGGCCGGGGCCCAACTACGTACCTATCTCCCGACTATAAAACCACCCTGCTTCGCACGCTGAGTGACGCCGTAAACTTTTCAATCTAAAATCTAAAATCCCCAATCGTCTAATCTAAAAATCTAAAATCTAAAATCGCATGACTTCCGACAAACCCGGATTCAGCATTAGCAGCATCTCAATCCGCCGCCACATCGGCACCCTGATGCTGACACTAGCAATCATCATCGTAGGCTTATTCTACATCACCCAACTGCCCGTTGACTTGCTACCCTCCATCACCTATCCCCGGATCAGCGTGCGCCTAGACGCACCGGGAGTCTCGCCAGAAGTAGCAGTTGACGAAATTACCCGCCCCCTCGAACAAGGACTTTCCGCCACCGAAGGAGTCACGCAAGTGTTTTCCCGCACCCGCGAAGGACAAGTCAGCGTCGATTTATTCTTCAGAACCGGCGGCGATATCGACCAAGCCCTCAACGACGCCACAGCCTCCGTCAACCGCATTCGCAACCGACTTCCCGACACAGTTGCATCCCCCACTCTGTTTAAATTTGACCCTTCCCAACAGCCGGTTTACGAATTTGCGCTGACTTCAGACTCGCGCCAAGGCGTAGATTTGCGAGTATTCGCCGATGACGAATTAGCCAGGGAAATTAACGTGATTCCCGGAGTAGCTTCCGTTGACGTTTCCGGTGGCGTTCAAGAAGAAATTCAAGTTAATATTGACCTGAACCGACTGCAAAGTTTAGGCGTTAATCTTAACGATGTTTTTAGTGCTTTGCGCGAGCGCAATTTAGACACTTCCGGCGGCCGACTGCGCCAAGAATCCAACGAACCGCTGACCCGCACAATCGGCCGCTTTAAAACAGCCGCCGAAATCAACAACCTTTCCTTTCAAATATCCGGTTCCAACCCGCCAAAACGAGTTTACATGCGCGATTTTGCCACAGTCTATGACGGCACGGAAGAACAGCGGGTCAAAGTTTTTCTCAATCAAAAACCTGCCGTTAAAATTAGCATTTTGAAACAGCCGGACGCCAACACGATTACTGTTGTTGACGGAGTCAAAAATCGCCTCAAACAAATGCAGGAATCCGGCTTGATTTCGGCAGACATGAAAGTAGTTACGACCTTAGACGAATCCCGATTCATCCGCAATTCCTTAGCGGATGTGGCGAATGCGGGAATTTCCGGGGCAGTCTTGGCTGCGATCGCCGTTTTGTTCTTTTTAGGTTCCCTCAGACAAACGCTGATTATCTCTCTGACTATTCCCCTGTGTACTTTAGCTGCGATTATTTTAATGCGGCTGTTCGGCTTGTCGCTGAACTTGTTTAGTTTGGGCGGTTTAGCCTTGGGAATCGGTCAGGCGATCGATACTAGCGTAGTTATTTTAGAAAATATTGTAGTCGGTTTAAACAGCAACCCCGACCTCAAAGGTGGCAAAATCAAAAATCGCCAACAACTGACCATAGAAGAGTCGGTAATGCGCAGTCAAGAAGTAGAATCAGCAATGGTTGCTTCCACGGCGGCGAACTTAGTATCGGTGCTGCCATTCTTGCTGATCGGCGGCTTCTTTTCGTTGCTATTTAGCGAACTAATTTTGACAATTTGCTTTGCAGTAGCAGCGTCTTTGCTAGTAGCTGTAACTGTAGTACCGATGCTGACTTCTCGCTTGATGGGAATGTCTTATTCCAGCGGTGTCAGTCAGTTCGGGCCGATCAAACATTTCAACCGCGGCTTTGAAAACGGCACGCGGGCCTACGGTGCGGTGCTGTCAAAAGTGCTGGGTTTGCGCTTAATTATCATTCCACTGGCTTTTATAATTTTAGGCGGCGGCACTTGGGTGATGGCAGGTCAAATTCCCCAAGAAATTTTGCCGAGAGTCAATACAAGTCAAGCGCGATTGTTTGCTTTGTTTCCTCCAGGGACTAACTTAGAAACCAATCAAAAAGTAGTTGCAGCCGCCGACAAACTGCTGCTCGCACAGCCAGAAACCGAGTATACTTTAACCACAGCCGGAGGGCTGCTGTTCGGCAACAATACGATCGAGAATTTGCTCAGGGGAAGCAGCACGATTACCCTAAAATCTGGTACGAATACGATCGCCTTTACCGAAAGAATGACTGAGGAATTAAGGAAAATTGACGTTCCCAAAGGCACTCGCTTGCGCTTAGTCCCAGAAGGAATCAGGGGTTTAGTGTTAACGAATTCCCCAGTCAGGGGCGGCGAAATTGATGTCATACTTCAGGGCCCAACCGAAAAATCATTGCAAGAAGCAGGCCGTCAGATATTAAAAGAATTGGATGAAAAGGTAAAATTAGCGAGGTTTCGGCCGGATGGAGACGCGCCGCAGTCGGAAGTGCAAATTCGTCCTGACTGGGAAAGAGCTTCTTTGTACGGACTCAGTGCCCGAGACATTGGGGAGACAGTTCAAACAGCAATTGAAGGTTCTGTTCCGACTCAAGTGCAGCGGGGAAACCGTTTGGTAGACGTGCGCGTGCAGTTCGATCGCACTTCTGTCAAATCGATCGCCCAACTCGGACAAATTCCCTTATCTGGCAATAATAGCATCGTCCGTTTAAGCGATGTGGCAAAAATTGCGATCGGCCAAGCGCCCGGAGAAATTCAGCGTCTCAACCAGCGGCAAGTTTTCTTAATTGTGGGAAACTTAAATCGCGGTGCAAGTCTCGGCGATGCTGTCAAGCAAGTCGATGCAGTTTTATCGGAATTGAAGTTGCCGCCAGGAGTCAGAATTGTGCCTAGTTCCGCTGCGGAAACCAACCAGCAATTGCAAACTGCGCTCAAACTTTTGGGCGGGTTGGCGACATTTTTAGTGTTTGTAGCGATGGCGGTGCAGTACAATTCTTTGGTCGATCCGCTGGTGATTTTGCTGACAGTGCCGCTGGCGTTGGCTGGGGGGATTTTTGGGCTGTACGTGACCAAAACTGCGATCGGGGCCACGGTGATGATCGGGGCAATTTTGCTCGTGGGAATTATCGTGAATAACGGCATTATTATGGTAGAATTGGCCAACCAAATTCGGGAAGATGAAAAGGTCGATCGCGCGACAGCAATTATCAGGGCGGCACCTCAACGTTTGCGTCCGATTTTGATGACAACTATCACCACAGTTTTGGGTTTGTTTCCCCTCGCTTTGGGGATTGGAGAAGGTTCGGAATTTCTGCAACCTTTGGGTGTGGTGGTGTTTTCGGGTTTGTCGCTGGCGACGCTGCTGACGCTGTTTATTATTCCGTGTTTCTATATTTTGCTGCACGATTTCTTTGGGACGTTTGCAGCGAAGAAGAAGCCGCAAGCGGTGGCTGTTCCCGTGCAGAAGGCGGGGAGAAAGAATGCGAATTTGTAAACTTCAGTGTTAGCATTACTAACAATTAGTCTCAGCTAATCGCACAGTAAGCAAAGGGTAAACCTGAAGCATCAAAGCTTTTTACCATTAAAGTGACATAAAAAACTGATTTTTAACAAGTCTTTAAAAATTAGATTATAAAGTTTTGCTGAATAAAGATCAGGTGTTTATAAAGTTTTGGTAAAGATTGGTTTTCAAATCTTTCAAGAAGCAAAAGATTTAGCTATGCTTATGTAATCTTACTGAATAAAAGTTCTCCGTAGCTTCTAAGCATTTAGTTAAGAAATTAAGTGAAGCCTCGGAACTAAGACAAAACAAGAGGTAAAAATGCTTAAACTTAATTCTATTTTAAAGTCTGGGTTGCTTACCGCTCTGACCGTAGTCACTAGCAGCCTAACTTTTCAACCTGCTGCATCCGCATGGAAAATAACTCGCACCGGGCGGGAATTGCCAGTTAATCAATCTCTTACTATTGGTAGTAAATCCTTTAGTTGTGGAGAAGGTTACGGTTTCATTCCAGGGGCAATCTTAGAAAATAATGGTCAGACATCAACTGTATTCATGGATAAACCCTTGTGTTTACCCTATAGCCCATTAGGAACCACGTTTGGCAATACAACAGTATCTTTTTCATTTGAAACCACTAACCAAGGCGTTAAAGTAGACTTGCGTTTCTCTAATCCAGAGAGTCCAGAGTTTATTGGCGGAGAAAGTACCGATAAATGGACACTTGAAGGATACATTGAGCAGGTTTCGCAGGGAAATGGATTTTATAGTAGAAATGTTTTCACCGGTGAGGGAACTGAACAGACAACAAAAACATTCCCAACATCTTACCAGCCTGAAGGTTCTTTTAATTCGGGTAGTGATGGACTTCCTATAGGCTCTGACCCACTTTACTCTTCTAAGAGTAGTAATGTGAGTTCAAATTTTACTGATGGACCAACTGCTAGCGACTATATACAACTCTGGTCACCAAGTGGCCAGGTTGTTTTAAATAGTGGCGATATTTTTACAAGAGGGTATTTAATGCAACCTCACTATGGTGCTTACGAGCCTTCAGGCAATGTTGTTGCTGACTATTATAAGTTATCTTCGTACGCTCTGCAACCAGGAAGAGATGACAAGGGCAATGACAAAGACATTATTCCAATTTTATTCGCATAAAAAAATGTTGAGCATTCTTTATTACCTAATTTTTCCGAAAATACAATATATGTTGATGAGCAATCTAAAACCAGTTGGTTAGCAAAACTTGCTACTCCTGATGAAGTGAATACTTTAGAAAAAATAACTTCTCCTTTAAAAGCTTACAACCCTAACCAAATAATCAAGGATATAGAGTTTAAGCCAGAGCTTTCTAACAATAAGAGAACAATCTCCTTTAATTTTGGTTCCCAAAATAATAATATTCCAATTGAACTTGGAACTTTAGCAAAAGCTTTAGGTTACGAATACTTCAACTATTTACAAATTATTTCTGGCGTTCCAGAAAGCGAAACATGGTGGGACGGAAACGGAAAACGAGTAGTAGACAAAGGAAAAATAACCACATCTAAAGGAACAGGGGCATTCTTCGATTTACTGCCAGGTGGAAATTTAATTTACACTTATGATCAATCGAACCTGAATCAAGGTGAGCAGTTGCTTATAAATAAAACTCAACTTTCTCCAGAGATTATCGAGATCCTAAAAAATAACGGTCATTGGGTGAAAGCAGATACACAACCTTTCTATAATGACGTACCTGGGTATGGAGGCAAACAGCCAGGAAATTGGGGAACTTACGAGGAGCATGCCGATTTATATAACGTATCAATGGAAGATACACCTTTTTCGGGAACAAACCCCAATAATCACTATCGGCTTTTTCATACGCTTCTGGTAGGTGTTAAAGATAAAGGAAAGACTTTTCATCTTTTAGAAGGTTTAAGTAAGCATTGGAGTAGTAATACAACTTGTTATTCTGGGTTAGGTCGTTCTTGTACTGGTGGCATCAGCGGTGGGCCTTCAGAATTGCTGCCTGAATTTACAACTGGAGGCATTGAAATATTAGACGATAGCGTTACATTTGATGAGTTACCAGACGATGTAATTGCTTTGCTTACCTCTTCTGGCGGCAAGCTGATCAATACTGATGGTTCAGAGTACATCAGGAATCAAGATGCGGAGGCGGTTCCTGAACCTTCGTCTATATTAGGATTAATGATGGCATTAGGTGTTGGTGCTGCTATGAAACGCAAATTTAGATAGCAGGATAGAAGATAACAGGCAAGTTGTCCGTGTAGTTTACCCGAACACACAATGAGGTAAATTCTGTAACTGAATATAGGGTAGTAACAGTTTTATCATTGCATTGATTGTCATTACCCTATTTAGTGAAAAATTTTTGTATAATCAAAGCAATAATTCAGTAAATAAGAATTACGAAAGCTCTTCTTAGACATATCAATTGCTTCTTTAGCTGTCCATTGCTTATGCGGAAGCAAAGCGACGATATATCGATTTTAGTCCTCTTTTATTAGTCCTCTTGAGCGAGGACTTTCGCTATGAGACAGGGGTTTTCAACCCCTGTCGGACTGTCGGACTCACAAACAATACCGGTACTGCATTTGATGTGAAATTGACGCGACGAGAATTAGTCGGTAAGGTGCGTCAGCCAACATTCTATGACTCCCAAAAGAAATTCCCGACTGACGCACCCTACGATAAATGCTGCTAGATTTCAGTTAAAATAGAGGCTATCTACGCAAGATAACTAAATATCTTTATGCTGATTTTACCAAAATATGAAAGACAAATTGACTGGTCGTTCTCATACATAAATCAACCCATTAATTCCGAGTGGGCGACGATCGTCAGTGGCGATCGCCAAAAAGTCACTTTAGTCGATCGCAACTTGTCACCAAAATACGAATACCAGTTTCCCGACGAAATTAGCTGTTTAGCCATCAGCCCCAAAGGCGACTTGCTAGCAGCAATAATGGCAAATGGCAATCATTTAGCAATTTTGACAGCAGAAAACCAGCTAGTTTTTGAAGAACAGCTACCTAACCCTCCTGTTAAAGTTTCACATTTGCATAACAAGAATGGATTTCAGGACTGCTGGTTTGATGCAGATGGCTTACGTTTTTGGTGCATGAAAGTAATTGAAGGTCAAGAAGTCGAGATTCAAATTCGCGATACAAATTCATGGCAAATTCAGCGAAAACTTTGCCTCAAAGACCCTATTGGCGGCTACAGTACCTTTTCGTTTCACCCACACCCAGAAAATCAAATTTTAGCTCTTTGGGCTGCTTGCGGTCAGAACGGACAGCAAATCTACTGGCTTTATGATGATGGTACGAGAATTCACGCCGTGGAAGTTCCCTGTCTTTATGACACAGCGCCTCCAGAATTTCATCCTGCTGGTGGCGAATTTTTGGTACTAGATGATTCTGAGCGAAAAATCAGCCGATTCAGTTTTCCCGACTGCAATCTACTTGGAAGATGCGAATGGCCTTGGCCTGATTCTGATGACGGTTTTGGCTACTATATGTGCTACCTATCGGACGATCGCCTTCTAGTTAATACTGATGAAGGGCTCATGTATCTAATCGATATTAACAAAATGGAGATATCAGATCAACTAATTTTAATCGGTCACGAACCGCGTTCGTGTAAAGAACTTTACCCTACTCTCAAGGATCTTAAAGAACAGCTTTGCGGCGACTTGCACTATTTCTATCGTTTTGGTTCAGATAGTATTCTGTCCGTTCATTCACAAGTCCTGAGTCAAGAACCTCGCTCTAAACAGAAGACATTAGTTATCTTCGGCGGAAAAGAGCTGTTTGGTTCGCTGGCGAAGGTACAACCATCCGCACCCTATAGTAAATTATTCATTCAATCTTTGCGAAGATCTTAAGGATTTTAAATCTATAAAGTTTCCTGGTATGTGTCAGATTTTCGCCGAGCGAAAACCGACTGTGGATTGTGAGGGAAAGTGCAATGATTTTTTCAGTCCTCTTTGAGAGGACTTTCGCTATGAGACTCTTAATTCATTCCCTGTCGGACTGTCGGACTTACCAACAATATCGGTGCTGCATTTGATGTTAAGTCCGGCAGGGGTTTAAACCCCCGCCGAGAGAGCGAAAGTCGGTTGAAACCGACTGCGGATTGTGACGGAAAGTGCGATGATTTTAGTCCTCTTGAGCGAGGACTTTTGCTATGAGACAGGGGTTTTCAACCCCTGTCGGACTGGGAAACTCATACCAATTTTCCAAATTAATGCAACATTATCCGTAGGGTGCGTCGCGTGGGAAAAATCCCTAAACTTAACCGACAATCTGGTAGCGACGCACCTGACACATCGGGTGGGAACACAACCATCTATTTAAATATGCTCCATAAATTTTGTGTTGCACGACTCCCACAAATGGGACAAGGTGCGTCGCCATGAGATTGTCGATCTTTTCTTAGGGATTTTTCGCAGGCGACGCACCCTACTAATACTCTGGTATTTGTTTTGAAAAATGGTATCACAAACAATACCAATACAGCATTTGATGTTAAGTGCGATCGCCCTGAACAAGATTTATCATCGCCCCCTATCATATTTCAAGCCTTTAAGGGACACCCCAGCCACCCCAGCCGACGCCCCACCAGCACCCTACCACCCGATATTTTCTGGTCTCAGTCTCATAAAGTTACATTCCGTTACAATAAAAAAGTAAACAGAACTTGCAGGCGAGCTCAAAAATCAATGCGCTTAATCTTAATGACCGGAAAAGGCGGCGTCGGCAAAACCTCCGTAGCCGCTGCTACAGGGCTGCGATGCGCCGAATTGGGATACAAAACCCTAGTGCTGAGCACAGATCCCGCCCACTCCTTGGCCGACAGCTTCGACATGGAACTCGGACACGACGCCCGACTCGTAAAACCCAATTTGTGGGGAGCAGAATTGGATGCCCTCAGAGAATTAGAAGGCAACTGGGGAGCAGTAAAACGCTACATTAGTGAAGTTTTGAGAGCCCAGGGACTTGAGGGCGTACAAGCTGAAGAACTAGCCATTTTGCCCGGAATGGACGAAATATTCGGTTTGGTGCGGATGAAACGGCATTACGACGAGGGAATATATGATGTTTTAATTATCGATTCTGCTCCCACCGGCACAGCATTGCGGCTCTTGAGTTTGCCAGAAGTTGGCGGCTGGTACATGAGAAAATTTTACAAGCCATTGCAAGGCATATCAGCCGCCCTCAGACCTTTAGTTGAACCGATTTTTAGACCAATTGCGGGCTTTTCTTTGCCGAACAAAGAGGTGATGGATGCACCTTACGAATTTTACGAACAAATCGAAGCTCTGGAAAAGATTTTAACTGACAATACTGTGACTTCGGTCAGGTTAATTACTAATCCTGAAAAAATGGTAATTAAAGAGTCTTTGCGCGCCCACGCTTATTTGAGTTTGTACAATGTTGCCACAGATTTAATCGTAGCCAATCGGATTATTCCCGAAGAAGTAACCGATCCTTTTTTCAAGCGCTGGAAAGAGAACCAGCAGGAGTACAAGCAGGAAATTCACGAAAATTTCCGCCCCCTACCCGTGAAAGAAGTGCCGCTTTATTCCGAAGAGATGTGCGGTTTGCCAGCTTTGGAGCGCTTGAAAGAAACGCTTTATAAAGACGAAGATCCCAGCAAGGTTTATTACACAGAAAATACGATTAAGATTGTACAGGAAAACAATCAATATGTTCTAGAACTGTATTTGCCGGGAATTGCTAAGGATCAGATTCAGTTGAGCAAAACTGGAGATGAATTGAATGTTCGGATTGGAAATCACCGCCGCAATATGGTATTACCGCAAGCTTTAGCCGCGCTGCAACCTTCGGGCGCGAAGATGGAGGATGATTATTTGAAGATTAAGTTTGCTTAAGCTACAAATATAGGACACTGCATTGCAGTTTCCCTACAAATAGAGGACACGGCCATGCCCATTAATAACTGGTTCCTTTCGCTATCAGCCTGGTAACGAGTAAGATCGTGTCCGGTCGATTGACTGCAATAAGTAAGGAACGCACGTGCGCCCGAAAGTCCGCAAAAAGCTGCGGACTTTCGGGCGCACGTGCGTTCCGTTTCTGTTATGATAATCGACCTGACATGATATAAATAGTTTTTTTCTCAGGAGTTATGCACAGCAACTAAAGAAACTGGATTGCTCTTGGCTGCAATTAACGATTTTTGATTCAGCAATCCCCTTTCTTGATATTACAATAATTCACCATCTACTTCATCGGGTGGTAAAGTCGCGACAAATTGTGCATCTCCTAAGTGAATCAGTTGCTCTACTTCGGAGAATTTTTCATAGGCTTGGCGATCGCTTTTCCATAAAGAAACCCCAATTCCGACAATAAATGATAAAGGAATTGTGACTAAACCAGGATTTTTTAGAGGAAAAATAGCCTCGGTATTTTTGAGTAAATCTATTTGAATTGTCGGAGACAAATAGATTAATAATAAAGAGGAAATAGTCCCTGTTAGCATACTCGCCACAGCCCCATTTGTGGTAAAATTTTTCCACAAAATTGACATTAATAAAGCCGGAAAATTACCGCTAGCCGCGATCGCGAAAGCCAAACCCACCATATAGGCAACATTTTGACCTTTAAAAACAATTCCCAAAATAATTGCCAAAACACCTAACAAGCCAGCAGCACCGCGGGCGACTTTTAATTGTTCGGATTCATTAGCGGAACCCCCTCTCACCACATTCACCCATAAATCGTGAGAAAGCGCGGCAGCCCCCGAAAGCGTTAATCCCGCGACAACTGCTAAAATTGTCGCAAAAGAAACTGCGGCAATAAAGCCTAATAAAACATTACCGCCCAAATGTTCTGCTAACATGGGTGCGGCCATATTACCTCCTTTATCAATTGCCTTAATATTGTCTTGGCCTAATAAAGCCATCGCGCCAAAACCAAGGATAAAAGTCAACAGATAAAAGAAGCCGATAAACCATGTCGCATACATGACAGATTTGCGAGCAGCTTGGGCATCTGGTACTGTATAAAAACGCATTAAAATATGTGGCAACCCGGCAGTACCAAACATTAAAGACATCCCTAGAGAAATAGCGTCTAAAGGATTTGCTACCTGTTTACCCGGTGCTAATACTTGGGCGCCATATTTCTCGGATGCTGCGGCAAACAAATTAAGGGGATTAAATCCAAATTGAGCTAATACTAAAACCGCTAATAATATTGCGCCCCCTAATAACAAAAATGCCTTGATAATTTGCACCCAAGTTGTTGCCATCATGCCCCCGAAAATCACATAGGCTAGCATCACACAACCCACGATCGCTACGTCTAATTCGTAGTCCAGGCCAAAGAGCAATTTAATTAAATTTCCAGCCCCTACCATTTGGGCAATTAAGTAAAAAGTAACAACTGCTAAAGTACCGATCGCAGAGGCAATTCTCACGGGAGTTTGACGCATCCGATAAGCAACAACATCGGCAAAAGTATAGGTTCCTAAATTGCGTAAAGGTTCGGCAATTAAAAACATCACAATTGGCCAACCGACTAAGAAACCAATGGAATAAATTAAGCCATCAAAACCATTCAGCGCGACTAAACCAGCAATGCCTAAAAAACTTGCCGCGCTCATAAAATCTCCCGCGAGGGCTAAACCATTTTGAAAGCCATTAATTTGACCGCCTGCGGTATAAAATTCGGCGGTACTTTTGGTCTTTTTTGCGGCCCAATAAGTAATCCCTAAAGAGGCGACAACAAACAATAGGAAAAAGGAAACCGCAGTGATGTTAAATTGTCCGAGGTTTGTGTTCATTTTGAACTCTTGATATATTCTTGAATTTTGCGATCGTAGTAGTTATTCGTCCAAGTGACGTAAATGTAAATTAATACCCAGGCGGCAATAATGACTAGGGCACCTAAGAGGATTCCCCAACTTAATCCTGGTACAATTAGAGAACCCATTAATGACTTATTAAAAGCCACTAATAATATAAATCCCAAGTAGATGAACATCATGGCTAATGTTAGTTTTAAGGATATTTGCCATCGTTCTTCTGCTAGTTTTGTAAAGACTTTATCTCTGTCATTCATAGTTTTTTACCTTAAGATGAGCGGTATTATATACTACTGATGGTTCAATTTTTTGAGTTTTTATTATTAAGAATTGAAAACAAGTATTTATACCTATGCCGGTTCACAAACTTTTGCTAGAACAGAAGTGTTCGATTTGTTTAGTCCAGCCATGTGTAAGGTGCGGATATTGCAAGATTGTCGAGCTTTTTTTAGGGATTTATCGCCAGCGACGCACCCTACGACGACTAGCCCGATCGCACTTTTAACACAAATCGCACAATTTTAACCCTTCAACGTTGATTCACTGTATCCGATCGCACTAACGATATCGCGATCGATCGAACTCAGCCAATTCTCTTGTTGGGATTTAACACCTTGCACAAAGGAACTCAACAGACAGGCGATGAATCTCACAGAGTCTTGATTTGAGAGGTCGGCTGTGTTATCCTCTGGCGGTGCTTCACTGGGTTGTTGAGAGTCATTGATGCTGTAGTGGTTTAAACCCTTCAACTCAATCAAGGTTTTTGCTGATGCTGTTATCCTCTGAAATGCCGCTCTCGAAAGTTCTGGAGGAACCACTGAATCCTTTTCCCCACATAGCATTAGGATAGGAGGCAACGGGGCGATCGCGCTAGTGTTTGATGGGGCGCATGACCCGTAGGTAACTATCGCCATGAGTTTACTCACTAAGTCAAGAGAATTAGCACCTAAAGTACCGAAAGCAGCCATTCCGCCAGCCGAATGTCCTAACAATACAACTCCTCTATCGAGAGCATTGTTAAGCGACTGAGAACTCCAAGGTTTCAGTGCGGCGATCGCCTTCGCCGCTGAACTGTGATCTGGACAAAGGTAATTTCTTCCAACTGGGAAACAGTTTGGCACCATTACCCAGAATTGATGCTTAGTCAACTCGGTGGCTATGGCTGCATATTCTAATTTGTCGATTTCTACTCCCTGTAAGATTAAGATGACCAAGGATGAGTCATCTTCTTCCTGGAGTGGTTGAGGAGGATAGATATCGAAAGGAATCGGAGATGCCAAGCTAGACGTTACGGATATGGGCATATACTGGTTAATAAAATTAGGATACTATTATTTCAATTTAGGACACGGTTTGTAGTGAGGACTTTAGTCCTTTCTGAATGGATAAAGAAGGACTGAAGTCCTGACTGCGAACCTTTTTCCTCTGCTTCTTC
>NZ_JAUBUN010000002.1:158611-226756 GCF_036702665.1 Microcoleus sp. Aus8_D2 | reverse complement strand
TTTCTCCTCCTCTGTGTTCTCTGCGGCCTCTGCGGTTCCTTCAATCTTTCCCCCATTAACCTCAATTTTTCGCGAGTAAAGAAGGACTGAAGTCCTGACTACGAACCTTTTTCCTCTGCTTCTTCTTTCTCCTCCTCTGTGTTCTCTGCGGCCTCTGCGGTTCCTTCAATCTTTCCCCCATTAACCTCAATTTTTCGCGAGTGACGTTCCGATGCAGCTTGTTGCAGCATTTTTAATTTTTCAGGGTCAGCATCCGATCGCCAAAACAACCTATGACCTTTAATCTTAACGCAATTGTCCTCCAAACACTTCACCCATTCCCGATACTTCTTAACTGCGCCACCATCAAGAATCCCTAACTTTTCCTCTTGGCGGGTGAGTTTGGCAAACTTTTCGTAATGAGGATAGCTAGGCGTCACAAAAGCTTCTTTTCTCACCAAAAGGGGTGGATTGTACACATCGGAATAGTCTTGATAGCTGACAGAAAGGTCGCCCAAATGTATGTGCATAGCCCTGTGGAGGGCTGGATGCGGGTTAGTGTCAAAATCGGGATAAAATAAATAGGAAATCTGAGGTTTGCGAGCGTGAAATTTGATAATTGTTGCGCCGTCTAGCCGGCCAATTGTGCGGTTGGCGCAGCCTTCGTACAGCCGCAGCAAAGGGTCGAGTTCTTCTAAAAATGAGACGTGAACTGAAAGGGAACCCTGTTGTTTGTAGCCGATCGCACTATCCTCGCAACAGTCCGCCACAATATCCGGTTTGCTCAGACTGTATAGCATTAAATCTGCCAAAGTGCAAGCTTTTTGATAATTGTCAAACAAACCCTTGATGTCATTGCGGATTTGAGCGGGAAGCCGGCGCATCGAAGGTCGATCGCCCAAACCGTTAAGAGCGAGATATACTAGCAAATCCTGGCGGCGCTTGTCGGCGATTTTCTCCCAATCATCCGCATCCGTTGCTTGCAAAATCACCCTCCAAGCGCGGTTAAAACTGTGAAATTCCTCCTTAATCGGCGATTCTTCGGCTAATTCGCCCTTCACCGGAAGCCGCCCCCGATCGCTCACAAAACCCATCAAAGGAGCCAGCATTTCCTCGTAATCCTCAAAACGCTTGACTTGCGATCGCACTCTGGGAGTCGCTAAGTGCGATCGAAACCGAGAAGCCCGAAAACCCTCACCCTCCGCCGCATCCCGAAACACAAAATAGATTCCCAAAGCCACAGGAATTGCATCAACATTCAGAACTTGATCGATATAAACCTTCAACTCTTCCTGTTCATAATACTTCTGAAAAGTATTCCGAGAAGTAATCACCCCATCCCCATAAGCAATTTGACCGCGATCCGGATCGTCAATCAAAACCTGAGCCGCCACCACCAATAAATTCTTAGTTAATTCCCAAGCATTCAGCAAAGCTTCCCGGCGTTCCGCCAAAGATTCAATCACATTAATTACATAACCAATATTCACAATATCCGCAGAAATTCGCGGAGTATCCGGCTGATAGTACGGGTCCCAACCCGCAGCAGCATAACCTTCTTCAGCAATACATTTAACATCGCCGCCGTAACCGCAACCGTAATCAAAAAAAGTCATCCCATCCACAAACAAATCTGATTCCAAAACCAAACGCAGAGGTTTAGAAATAGAGTTGCGCACCATCGCAGCTTTGTGACGCTCAATCTTGGGAATTGATAACTCGCTATTCTCCTGTTTCACACGCTCGACAACAGCATGATCGTGGATTTCAACACCGCAATATCCCAAATATTTAAGCCAACCATCGCGAGTCCCGATCGCGCTTGTATTGTCCAGCAGTCCCCATCCTTCCTCGCAGCGAGTCAGCCGAGCAAACTTCTCGTAATTGGGATAATCTGGTGTTACAAAAGTTTCTTTGCGGTGCAAAACAGGTGGATTTTCGCTGTTGCTATAATCGAAATATTTAACTTCGCCTGTTTCTAGATTAATTTGGATGCTGTTTTGCAAAGCAGGGTGAGCGTCTGTATCGAAATCGGGGTAAAAAAGATAAGATATTTTAGGTTGATTGAGATAAAACTTAACTAAAGTTGCTTCATCAATATTTTCGAGATAGCGTCTCGCACAATTTTCGTAAATTACCAGCACAGGATTGAGTGCGGACACAGCGGAAACGTGAACGTAAAAAGCCGTAGGTAATTTTTTGCCGACTGGGCTTGTTCGACAGCAGTTAGCTATTTTTGCTACCAGATTATCCACAGAAAAATCATTGATTTCCTCGGGCGGACACGGAACGGCATTTACAGAAGTTTCCCCAGCAAGAGGATTGTTTTCCTGCAATACAACTTCCCGAGCAAAAGCCATCAAAGGCGTCAGCAGTTCTCCATTATTTTCTAATGGTTCGCTATTTGAAATAGTGTTTGTATCGGTATCGTCAGTCATCGCTAAACAAATCGATTTTTTAAATTAATTGCCGAGGAGTCTGAGTCCTAGGGTGCGTCAGGAATAAAACTTTTGGTCTGTTTTCAAAACATTTCGACCTGACGCACCCTACAATAACTACAATAACTAACTTAGCACTCTGAGTCCTAGGGTGCGTCAGGAATAAAACTGTTCCTCTGTTTTCAAAACATTTCGACCTGACGCACCCTACAATAACTAACTTAGCACTCTGAGTCCTATGGTGCGTCAGGAATAAAACTGTTCCTCTGTTTTCAAAACATTTGGCCCTGACGCACCATACAATAAATACAATAATTAATCACTATCATCATCGAAGTATTTAAATGTTAACCAAACATTCGAGTTTCCACAAACTCTTGAACTCTGGCTAAATGACTGGACAAACTCGCTAATATGTTTTCAACCCTCTCAATTGTTGACAATCCCGAAGCTGGCGGTTGAGATTGAAAGCCTCGCGCTTGATGCTCCAATTGTGCTGCTAAATCAGACATCTGAGCAACTCCAACATTGGCAGAAGTTCCCTTGAGACGGTGAGCTTGATATTCCACAGCTTGCCAATCTTTAGCTTCTACGGCAATTTTGGCAGCAGCCACATCAGCTTGCGCGTTTCCCACAAATGCTTGCAAAAGTCGCTCTGGCAATTTAATATTAACTCGTCCGAGTTGCTCCAATCTGCTTTTGTCCAACAGTCCGTCGCAGTCTCCGTATTCCCAAGTTTGAAGCGCGCGCGGCGAAGCTATCCCGTAGGGAATCGCCTTTGGTGCCGGCATAGTTATCACCTCCGCTTTTTCCACAGCTTCTTTATAATTTGTTGCTAACTCAGAATTGTGAGAATTGTTTTCCAAATTAATACTTTTAACTCCATACTTATTTTTAAACTCAACATTTTGGGCTTCATACTTTTTCAGTACCGCCGCCAAAGCATCTAAATCTACAGGTTTGCTGAGATAATCGTCCATCCCCGCGGCCAGACACTTTTCTCGTTCTCCCGGCATAGCGTGAGCAGTTAAAGCAATCACAAAAGTATGCCGAGCGCCATTTTCTCGTTCTCTCAGCTTTTGCGTCGTTTCATAACCGTCAAGGATTGGCATTTGACAGTCCATCAACACTAGATCGTAGCCTTTTTTGGCCAGCAAATCCAAGGCTTCTTGACCGTTGGCGGCACAGTCAGCATCATACCCTAAAGCTGCCAACTGTTCGACAATCACTTGTTGATTGATCGGATGGTCTTCCGCCAGCAAAATTCTCAGAGATGAGGGCGAATTGAGAGTAACATATTCAGAATTAACTCCTGGGAATTTGCAAGTATGAGCAGCCTCCAAGCTGTCAAACTCTCCCGTTCCCTTAACCGCAGCCCGCAAAGCCTCAAGCAGGCGGGAAGGCCGCACCGGCTCGATCAAATAGCCGCGAAAACCATGACAGCAAAGCGCTTCAGCTTTCGGCTGTTCCCGCAGCGCCGTCATGGCGATTAACGAGCCAACTGTCAGCATCGATCGCACTTTCTGAGCAAATTCCTCAGCATCCAAATCCGGCATTTGCAAATCCACCAGCACCGCATCACAGCATTTTTCACCTTCCTCCGAATGCCCAGAAATGCTGCTATTGGCCTTTTTCAACCAAGTCAAAGCAGCAGCAGCAGTTTCTGCCTCGTCGCAGCGGGCGCCCCAACTTTGAGCGAACGATCGCACAGCCGCCCTCCTCACAGCGCTTGCAGAGACTACTAACAGCTTCTTGCCCGTGAGTTCGGTAGTCTGAGGCTCAAATTGCAACTGTTTTTCCAAAGGTACAGCAAACCAAAAAGTCGAACCGTTGCCGAGAAAACTGCGAACCCCAATGGCACCTCCCATCATCTCCACTAACTGCTTGCAAATAGCCAAACCCAAACCCGTGCCGCCGTACAGCCTAGTCGGAGAAGCATCTACCTGAGAAAAAGATTGAAACAGTTTTGTCTGCCCTTCCGGCGAAATTCCTATCCCAGTATCCCGCACCGAAAATAGCAATTTTGCCCCTTGTTTGCCGTCTGCGAGTCGATCGCCCCGCTTGAGGGTCACGTGAACTAAAACTTGACCGCGATCGGTAAATTTTATGGCATTTCCCGTCAAATTCAGCAATATTTGCTTCAACCTACCCGAGTCGCCCACCAACTTTCTCGGCACCGCACTGTCAACTAAAATATTTAATTCAATACCTTTTTCCTCTGCCAAAGGTGCCACCATTTCTATCACCGATTCCAGGCAGCTATCCAAATCAAAATCCGCCTTTTCCAGCCGCATTTCTCCAGCTTCAATCTTAGAGAAATCGAGGATATCATTAATCACGCTCAGCAAATGTTCGGCACTGCGGAAAATAGTCTGAGCGCACTCCCGCTGTTTTGGTTCCAGAGGAGCGCGCAGCAGCAATTGAGCCATGCCCAAAACCCCATTCATCGGAGTGCGAATTTCGTGACTCATGTTCGCCAAGAATTGCGACTTAACCTGGCTGGCTTTCAGGGCTGTTTCCCGGGCTTCCACCAACTCATTAATCTTGTCGGCTACCATCACCATTCCCCCCACTTTGCCGTCGGGTTTGTACCAAGGGTGAGCTGCCCAGCGCAGGTACATCACAGAGCCGTCTGCTCGTTCCCAAGCATCTTCGCTCACAGAAACTACCTTACCCTTTAACACATCTTGATACATCATTTTCCACCGATTAGGCGTATCTGGAAACAATTCGTAATGACTGAGATTTGTCAGGGACTGCCACTCAAAATTAAATTGAGTCAGCCATTGGTGAGAGTTAGCTACATAGCGCATTTCTGTATCGAACATCGCCATGGCTACGGGCACGCAGGTAATAATTTGTTTGAGTTGCTGCCGTTCTCTTTCTAGGGCAGCTTCGGCTTGTTTGCGTTCAGTAATATCGCTAATCATGCCAGCCATCCGCAGTGCTTTTCCTTGGGAATTCCGCTGAGCTTTGCCCTGAGAAGTGCAGTAGCGGTAAGCACCGGATGAGTGCAGCAGCCGGAATTCTACATTGTAGTCGATCGCTTGTTCTAGATGAGCTGCGATCGCCCGGACGATGCCGTCCTTGTCATCGGGGTGCAGGCGGCTGTAGAGAGCATCCATCGTGCTGCCAAATTGATCTCGCGGCAAACCGATAATTTCCAAAAGGCGATCGTTCCAATAAACCTCATTTTTACTTAAATCCCAATCCCAAATTCCGTCGTTCACTCCCTCTAAAACTAACCTGTACCGTTCCTCGCTTTCCTTAAGTTGTTGGCTGGCATGAAACGCCTGAGATTCGGCGCGGTAAACCCGAATGGCATGGTACAAACTGCGCGACAAACTTTCAGCAGACATCTTGCTTTTAGCGATATAATCAGAAGCTCCCGCCTTCATCAATTCCACAGCAATTTGTTCGTCGCCTTGACCTGTGAGCACAATTAAGGGAACTTTCAGCCCAGCTTGTCGTACACTTTTTACCAAACTGAGTCCGTCTCCGTCGGGCAAGCCGTAGTCTAGGAATACGCAGTCAAATTTGCAGTCAAATATCTGATTTAATAGCAGCGAATTTTCTGTTTCCTCAACCTCGCTTAACTGTTGAAATTTATTGGGAGGCGAGAGTTTCGCGGCTGCTATACTAGAACTTTTGCTAACCGATAGTTTTGCCAGAGCATCGGCGCAGTCTTCGGCTTCAGTAACTTCTACCGAAACCCCAGCGGACTTGAGGGAGCGTTTGACCGCCATGCGATCGACTTCATCGTCATCAACTATCAGAATTTTGATAAGTTTGTCCATAACAACCGAATTGTGGATTTATCTGAAAAAGCTGCGGCCTACCCAAAAATGAATGTGAAGCATTTCTGCGGAGAGTAAAAAGCGTTTATTGGGAGTGCTGTCCCCGGCTTGCTTGTATCTAGCGAGCGGGGACAGCACTAATACAATAAAACTGAGATTATCCCAACTAATTAATACAAATGCAGTGCGGAAATATCACACAATTCACATTGAAAAAAAATCTGTTTATTTTCCATAATCTAAGGGATTTCGCTCAGCATCCAGTATCTGTTGAGGGTAGCCATAACTTCCACAAAATTAGAAAAAGTGACAGGCTTAAGAATATAACCAGCTACATTCAAATTATAAGCTTCAACCTTATCTCTATCTTCATTAGAAGTTGTCAGGACGATCACCGGAATCGACTTCAACTTTTCATCCAGCCGCAATTCTCGCAAAAACTCTATCCCGTTCATTCTCGGCATATTCAAGTCCAGCAAAATCAACCGGCGCGCTTGAGGCATTGCAGGCTCTGTTTTGCTTTCCCCGCGCAATATATCCAGAGCTTCTAATCCGTTTGCAGCCAAGTAGAGGGGATTGACTATATTATTTTTTTTGAACGCTCGCCGGACGTTCATCACATCCACCTCATCATCTTCTACCAAGAGGATATGAATTTTTTTGTCTTCCATAAATCAGCCATTTTACAGATGTTTTTTAACCGCCAGTCTGTGCGGTGAGCTTCTTTCAGCACCATCGCGAACCCAGCAGGTCTAATCTCTATTGTGCTTTGTAAAGAATCATTTATGCCTCAGCCGGTGGCGGTATATATCTGGAGGCGTACTCGCCACTGCTGGGGCATGAGTTTTTGTCGATCGGCAAAAACTCGCCAATCATGCCCGATCGAGCTACTGTAAAATCTAAAACTCATCTAAATTATTAACTGCCATGTCAGCCGATCGCAAACTCTACGAAGGCAAAGCCAAAATCCTCTACTCCACCGAAGACAGCGAAATTTTGCTGACCCACTTCAAAGACGACGCCACCGCCTTTAACGCCCAGAAACGCGGCAGCATCACCGGTAAAGGCGAAATCAACTGCGCCATATCCGCCCACCTGTTTCGGATGCTAGAAGCCAAAGGCATTCCCACGCACTTCATCGACACCCCCGCCCCCAACCAAATGCGAGTCTGCCGCGTCCGCATCTTACCCTTAGAAGTCGTCGTCAGAAACATTGCCGCCGGTAGCCTTTGCAAACAAACCGGAATCGCCCTCGGTACAATTATCAATCCGCCGCTGGTGGAGTTTTATTACAAAAACGACGATTTGGGAGACCCGCTGTTGACCCGCGGCAGATTGCAGTTAATGCAGCTAGCCACCCCGGAACAAGTACAGCAACTGTCCATCGCCGCCCGTGAAATTAACGAAATACTCAAAGAATTTTTTACCCAGTGTGGCATCACCCTGGTAGACTTCAAACTGGAATTTGGTATCGACCAACATCAAAATCTGATCCTCGCTGACGAAATCAGTCCCGACACTTGTCGCCTCTGGGACAACGCAGAAACTGACCCCGACGCCCGCGTGATGGACAAAGACAGATTCCGCCGCGACTTGGGATCGGTAGAAAGCGCTTACCAGCAAGTTCTCCAGCGGGTTCTAGCTCAGAAAGTCTAGAGCACTTAGCAATGCGCTACAATTGCACAGTTTGTACTTATACCCTTCTACCTTCGGTGTCAGCAATCAGCGGTGAACAGTCATCAATTAGCGGTCAGTAGATTTTCCATTTTTCGATTTGAGATTTACTTCACAGATGAATCTGGGAGGTTGAACTCTTAGTCTAAAATTTGGGGATCACCACTCAAGGCCCTGCGGGGGTAGATAACTGGCTTGTATCCCTCTTGACGTGCAGTCAGTGCGAAATTCAACCGACTCAATGACAGTTGACAGTTGACAGTTAACCGTTAACCGTTAACTAATGACCAATGACGGCCCGACGGCAGGACTCATGACTAATGACTAATGACTGATGACGGCAGGACTAATGTCGTGTGTGTGGATTGCCCAAAAGAGTGAACAAAAATGCGTTTATCTGCTGTATTGGTGGCAGTTTTTACTGTCTCAGCAACCTTCGGATTATCAAATTCGGCAAGTGGTCAAACATCCTACTCTGAATCAACAGAGGAAGCTTTGGCGACCCTTCCTTCCGCCCCGTCGATCGAATTACCCGATCGCCCCGTCCCAGAATTAACCCAAAATTCTCCTCAAAACCGCACAGCAGCTAACAGCAGCCCAGCGGCAGCCCTAAAAATAGCGGCGCCCCCTCGCAGAGGAGAAGACGATCGCGAACCCCCAAACCGAGTCACAGATCCGGCAAACCCGGTTTCGCCCGCCCAGGTGCAACTCCAACCCGAGATTGCATCCAATACCCTCGCCTCTAGCAGCCCAAATGCCCTGCCAGAGGCACAACTTGCCAGCCCTCTCCCCCCCTCGGAGACGGGTGTTTCGCCTGCCTGGGTTGCGGTAGAGCCTCGGAAACAGGACGAATCAGGGGCGATCGCCCAAGACCTCCAAGTTACCCCGACACAGACCCCAGACGCATCCGGGGCGATCGCCCAAAACGCCCAAATTACCCCCAGACCGGCCCCGACCAGACCGGCCCCGACCAGACCGGCCCCGACCAGACCGGCCCCGACCAGACCGCCCGGTAACACCGTTCCCCCATTGCCCTCTGGCCCAGGATCGCCGCAGCCGAGACCAACCCCCGCACCAGCCGGAGCGGCCGAACCGCAAGTGCTAGTTGCCGAAGTTACCGTTACCGGGGCGACGGGAGATCTCCAAAACGAGATTTATCGAGTCATCAGCACCCAAGCGGGACGCACGACTAACCGCGGCCAACTGCAACAAGACATCAACGCCATTTTTGCTACAGGCTTTTTCAGAAACGTGCGGGCAGTACCGGAAGACACCCCGTTGGGCGTCCGGGTGACTTTTATCGTGCAGCCAAATCCAGTGCTGCGGTTCGTCAAAATCACCGGCCAGCAAGTGCTGCCCCAAAGCGTAATTGACGACAGCTTCCGCGATCAGTACGGCAAAATTCTCAACCTCCGCCGCTTTGAGGAGGGAGTGAAAAAAATTAATGCGTGGTATCAAGAGAACGGCTATGTTTTGGGCCAAATCACTGATGCCCCGCAAGTAGCAGACGACGGCACTGTCACCCTGCAAGTGGCAGAAGGCCAGATCGAATCCGTTGATGTTCGATTCCTGAACAAGGAAGGAGAGGCAACGGATGCGACCGGTCAGCCGATCGGAGGCAACACCCGCCGCTATGTCATCACCCGCGAAGTACAACTCAAGCCCGGAGACATTTTTAACCGCACTAAGGCGGAAAGGGATTTGAGGCGAGTGTTTGGTTTGGGGATTTTTGAAGACGTGCGGCTTGCTTTGGAACCGGGAACGACTGACCCCCGCAAGGCAAGGGTAATTGTCAACGTCATTGAGAAAAATACCGGTTCTCTAGCTGCGGGTGCGGGTTTGAGCTCGGCGACGGGTTTGTTCGGTACGGTGAGTTACCAGCAGCAAAACTTGAACGGTAGGAACCAGAAATTGGGGGCTGAAGTACAAATCGGGGAACGCCAAACCCTGTTTGACTTGAGTTTTACTGACCCCTGGATTGCGGGCGATCCTTACCGAACTTCTTTCACGGCTAATATTTTTAGAAGACGATCGATCAGCGTGATTTTTGACGGCGGCGATCGGGAAGTCTATTTGCCAAATGGCGATCGACCCCGCATCGTCCGCACCGGCGGTGGCATCAATTTTACCCGTCCCCTGTCGCGCAATCCTTTTGCAGATTCTGAGTGGACTGCTTCAGTCGGCTTGCAGTACCAGCGAGTCTCAATTACCGATCGCAAAGGCAGGCGCGAAGCCGAAGACGAACTCGGCAACCAATTAAGTTTGAGCAATTCCGGCTCCGACGACTTGACAACCATCCAAGCAGGTGCTGTGCGCGATCGACGCAACGACCCACTCCGCCCCACCAGCGGTTCCCTGCTCAGATTTGGGATGGAGCAATCGATTCCTGTAGGTTCCGGCAGCATCCTGCTCAACCGTCTGCGCGCCAGCTACAGCTTTTATCTACCAGTCAAGTACACAAACTTTACCCCCGGCCCTCAAACCCTCGCATTTAGTTTGAAAGCCGGCACCGTATTCGGAGATTTGCCTCCCTACGAAGCTTTTGCCTTGGGCGGCGCCAACTCTGTGCGCGGATACAACGAAGGCGACCTCGGAGCCGGCCGCAGCTTCCTAGAAGGCAGCGTGGAGTACCGTTTCCCGATTATTTCGTTTATCGGCGGAGCGCTATTTTTGGATGCAGGCACCGACTTGGGCACGGGCAAAGATGTCCCCGGCGACCCGGCTGGTGTTCGCAGAAAGCCCGGTAGCGGTTACGGTTACGGCCTCGGCGTGCGGATTCAATCTCCTTTAGGCCCGATCCGGATCGATTACGGTATCAACGACAGCGGCGACAATCAAATTCACTTTGGGATTGGCGAGCGATTTTAATTAATGAAGAGTCATTAGTCATTAGTCATTAGTCATTAGTCATTAGTCATTAGTCATTAGTCATTGGTCAGTAGTCATTAATGAAGAGTCATTAGTCATTAGTCATTAGACCTATTGCAAAAATCGGAAAACGCCCTGAAATCATCTGCGTTTATCGTCGGTTGCATCTGTCTGATATCTGCGGTTGAAGGATCGATCTTTCGACTTATGCAAGAGGTCTATTAATGAAGAGTCATTAGTTAGGAGTAATTGGTAATGGGTAATTGGTAATGGGTAATTAGCACGGTTAACTAACCCGCTACTAATGCCCAATGCTCTGTTTGCCCTGTTTGGCCTGTTTGACCAATGCCCTGTTTGGCCTCTTTGGCCGATGCCCTATGCCCCATGCCCCATGCCCCATGCCCCATGCCCCATTCCCCATGCCCCATGCCCCATGCCCCAAAGTACCTTAAAATCTGAATTTGAACTATCAGGAATTGGTTTGCACAGCGGCGAACAAACTCGCGTCCGAGTCTTGCCTGCTGCGGTTGGAGAAGGCCGCTATTTTGTCAGAATTGACTTGCCCGGTGCTCCGATAATTCCGGCAAAAATTGAGGCGGTTTGTCAGACGGCACTTTCTACTGAACTGGTGGGTGCCGCAGGTGCTCAAATTCGCACTGTAGAGCATTTATTAGGCGCTTTGGCGGGGATGGGAGCGGATAATGCTCGAATTGAGGTTGATGGGCCGGAAGTGCCGCTGCTGGACGGTTCAGCTCAAGTTTGGGTAGAGGCGATCGCCCATACTGGCCTAATTCCTCAAGAATCCCAGGAAGATCAAAGTCCCTCATTCGTCCTGACTGAGCCGATTTGGGTGCGTCACGGGGATGCTTTTGCTGCGGCCCTACCGTCGGCTCAAACTCGGTTTAGTTATGGAATTGATTTTGAGGAACACGCGATCGGCAATCAGTGGTACAGTTGGTCGCCAGAGGTAGAAAGTTTTGCTAGCGCGATCGCCCCAGCCCGCACTTTTGGACTTGCTCGCCAAGTTGACCAATTGCGACAAGCAGGTTTGATCAAAGGTGGTACCCTAGAGAACGCCCTAGTTTGCGATCGATCCGGCTGGCTCAACCCGCCCTTGAGATTTGCCAACGAACCAGTGCGGCATAAAATCCTAGACTTAGTAGGCGATCTCAGTCTGCTGGGAACTTTGCCAAAAGCTCATTACTTGGCTTACAAAGCCAGTCACAACCTGCACGTCCAACTTGGCTTAGCCCTGAACTCCCAAGCTGAGGCGGTACTACAGACAAGTTAGAACAGGTGCGAGCCTATTCACAGTTACAATTCACAAACCTAGACGCGATCCGTCGCGTTTTTACCACACTCAAAAGTTTTCAAGCAATGTCCACCCTGACTGAAGTTAACACCCTCAACACTGCTAATGCCGAATCCGCTCCTATAGAAAACGGTCAGGATTCTCCAGCGGTCAAATCTACTTTTACTCTCGAAGAAATCCAGAAAATATTGCCTCACCGCTATCCTTTTGCACTGGTAGACAGAATTGTTGATTACGTGCCGGGAGTGCGGGCTGTAGGAATTAAAAATGTGACTTTCAACGAACCGCATTTTCAAGGGCATTTTCCCGGAAGACCGATTATGCCTGGAGTCTTAATTGTCGAAGCGATGGCTCAAGTTGGCGGTATGGTTCTCGGTCAGTTACCGGACATCGAGCAAGGATTGTGGATGTTTACCGGAATTGATAAAGTCAAGTTTCGCCGTCAAGTTGTACCGGGGGATCAGTTGTTGATGACTCTAGAATTGCTGTGGGTAAAACGCCGCCGTTTCGGAAAAATGCAGGCAATTGCAGAAGTGGACGGACAAAAAGTTTGTGAAGGAGAATTGACATTTTCGATGGTAGATTAAATTTGGGAATGGGGCATGGGGAATGGGGAATGGGGCATAGGGCATGGGGCATGGGGCATGGGGCATGGCTAATAGCTAACAACTAATAACGGTTTGGCGAAGCAAAATTGCAAATTATCAATTATGAATTACCACTTACCTATTACCTATTACCATCTAAGTAAATCCACCTAATTAAACTGTGTAAAATACGGGTTGCTAAAAAGCTTGCTCTGTATATCTTCTTCCCAATTCCCAATTCCCAATTCCCAATTCCCAATTCCCAATTCCCAATTCCCAATTCCCAATTCCCAATTCCCAATTCCCGATTCCTTCTTCCTTCTTCCTTCTTCCTTCTTCTTAAAAACTGACAAATGCTTACTTTGATTCACCCAACTGCTGTGATTCATCCCCGCGCCGAACTGCACCCGACTGTAGAAGTGGGCGCTTATGCTGTAATTGGGGAAAGAGTGAAAATCGGGCCGGAGACTAAGATTGGCGCTCATGCAATTATCGACGGGCTAACAGAAATAGGTGCTCGCAATCAAATTTTCCCTGGTGCGGCAATTGGTTTGGAACCTCAAGATTTGAAATATGAGGGTTCTCTGACTAGGGTAACAATTGGCGACAACAATGTGATTCGGGAATACGTGACAATTAACCGCGCTACTGGAGCGGGGGAAAGCACCACGCTCGGCAATAATAATATGTTGATGGCTTACGTTCATGTGGGTCACAATTGCGATATTGCCGATCGAGTAATCATCGCCAACGCTGTAGCCCTAGCCGGACACGTCAAAATTGAGTCCCAAGCCAGACTCAGCGGGGTTTTGGGCGTGCACCAGTTTGTCCACATCGGCCGCTTGTCGATGATCGGTGGCTTGAGCAGGATCGATCGAGACGTGCCTCCTTATATGCTAGTCGAGGGGAATCCTTCGAGAGTGCGAGCTATCAACAAAATAGGCCTCGAACGCGCAGGTTTGACCCCAGAAGATTTGCTAGTCTTAAAGAAAACTTTTCGGATTTTATACCATTCTGGCTACACTCTCAATCAAGCTTTGGAACAGTTGGATTTATTGCCAGAAAACCCGCACTTGCTGCACTTGCGGAGATTTGTGCAGCAGTCTATAAGCAAAGGGCGCCGCGGTTTGATTCCTGGCAAAAAGTGAATGATTCTAAATTTGGGTTAGATAAAAGTCGGCGGTTGAAACCGCTACTATACAAACTATGTCCGCGACTCGACGGAGCTCGCCGAACACCGGACGCCGACTCAAGAAATCCAAGTCGGCGGTTGAAACCGCTACTATACAAACCATGTCCGCCGGACGCCGACTCAAGAAATCAAAGCGGTTGAAACCGCTACTATACAAACCATGTCCGCCGGACGCCGACTCAAGAATTAAGGGGTATTAAAGCCAAATTGGATATGACGTACAATTAAAGCTATTAACTAAGCGACTGTTGGGCTATGAATGTGTATACTTCAGTCAAATCTACATCCCCTGAAACAGAACAATATGGCTGCATCAGGTTCTCAGATGTTAGCTGGGAGCAATTTGAAGCGATAGAATCAGCGTTTAAAGATATTGGCGGTGTAAAATTTTTCTATCTCGATCGCATCCTGCAACTTATGACTGTCTCGCCGGAACATGAAATCATCAAAAAAACTCTCTGTATGCCGCTAGAGGCCTATATGAGAGCAAGCGGGATTCGATTTTATGGCAAGGGCGGGCCCACTCTGGGTAACAGAGAGTTGGGAGGTAGAAAAGAACCCGATGATTCCTAGGACATAGGAACCCAGAAAACAGTCCCAGATATTGCTATTGAAGTCGTAATTACTAGCGGGGGCACAGACACTCTAGAATTTTACCTTCATATTGGGCGTTCGGGAAGTTTGGTTTTGGCAAAATAACCAGTTATCTATCTACTGCTTGAGAAATGAAAATTACGAGCAAATTTCCCGGAGTACATTTCTCCCTGAACTCGATTGAGAATTACTGCTACGCTATGCTAATATGCCAGATATATATGATGCTGTGACTGAATTACTAGAACAAATCTCGCCTGTTTAAACTCAGAATATGAAAATTTTTATCAGCACTGGTGAGGTTTCGGGCGATTTGCAAGGGGCGTTGTTAGTTGCAGCCTTAAAACGTCACGCTGTCGCCGCTGGTTTGGAGTTAGAAATAACCGCATTGGGTGGCCCTCGCATGGCCCAAGCTGGTGCTACTATTTTAGGCGATACTGTGGGTATTGGTTCTATGGGCATTATAGAATCAGTGCCCTATATTTGGCCAACGATCCAAGTTCAGCAAAAAGCTAAACAATATCTAAAAAAGTTCCGTCCAGATGCGGTTGTATTGATTGATTATTTGACTCCTAATCTCGGTATTGGTAGCTATATCCGCCGCTGTTTGCCGGATTTGCCTGTGGTTTGGTACATCGCACCTCAAGAATGGGTTTGCTCGATTTCTCCTCGCAATACTGAATTGATTGTCAAGATTGCCGATCGCATTTTGGCAATTTTCCCCGAGGAAGCTAGTTATTATCAGAAAAAAGGAGCTCATGTGAGTTGGGTTGGTCATCCTTTGGTGGATAGAATGCAATCTGCGCCCAGTCGGGAAGTTGCCCGCAAAACTTTGGGAATTGAGCCGGAACAGGTGTCAGTCGCCTTAATTCCCGCTTCTAGAAAGCAAGAACTCAAGTACCTGATGCCGGTTATATTTGAGGCGGCTCGAATTATTCAAGCTAAATTGCCGCAAGTTCATTTCTGGATTCCACTTTCTCAAGCAGCTTTCCGCAGCAAAATCGAGGAAGCGATCGAGAATTACGGTTTGCGGGCTACTTTGTTGGAAAATCAAAATCTGGAAATCTTGGCTGCTGCCGACTTTGCGATCGCGAAATCTGGTACTGTTAATTTGGAATTAGCTTTGCTCGACGTTCCGCAAGTTGTTGCCTACCGCGTCAGTCGGATTACGGCGATTATTGCTCGCCACATCCTGAAATTGTCGATTCCTTTTATCTCTCCGCCGAATTTGGTGGAAATGAAGCCGATCGTCCCAGAGTTGCTGCAAGACGACGCCACGGCGGAAAATATCGTGAATCACGCACTGGAATTGCTGCAAAATGCCGCTCGGCGCCAGCAAACTTTGGCGGGCTATCGGGAAATGCGCGAAAGTGTGGGAGATGTGGGCGTGTGCGATCGCGCGGCTGCGGAAATAATGAAAAATGTTAAATTAAATACAGCTTCTTAAAGCAAATTTAGTATTGAAATGTTATGCTAAGCTATCGGAAAAAGCGACCGATCGCTGTTGATTTATTTGCAGGCGCAGGCGGCATGACGCTGGGATTTGAACAAGCAGGTTTTGATGTGCTTGCCTCAGTCGAAATTGACCCAATTCACTGCGCCACACACGAGTTTAATTTCCCGCTGTGTTCTATATTGTGCAAAGATGTCGCAGAACTCACGGGAGCGGAAATTAGGAAAAAATCTGCGATCGGGCGGCGCGAGATCGACGTAGTAATCAGCGGTTCGCCCTGTCAAGGATTCTCGCTGATGGGGAAGCGCGATGTAGACGACCCGCGAAATTCTTTAATATTTCACTTTCAGCGCTTAGTTTTGGAGCTAAAACCCAAGTTTTTTGTCATGGAAAATGTGCCGGGAATTGTGGCCGGCCCACACAAAGAACTGCTGAATCTTTTAATTAGCTCTTTTCTGGAAGCAGGCTATCAAGTAGAAGAAAACTATCAAGTTCTCAACGCCGCTCATTACGGAGTGCCGCAAGCTCGCAAACGATTGTTTCTGATTGGTTGCAAAAAAGGCTACGATCTGCCGAAATACCCTCAGCCAACTACTTTTCTGCCGAAAAAGAAACTTGCCAAACGCTATAAAAAAGTTAATTTACCTGCTGTCCCGACAGTTTGGGATGCGATTGGAGATTTGCCAGAAGTGGAAAACTACAGCGAGTTGATGTACCGAGATTGGGTAATGGCGGAGTACGGAGATTGCAGGAATGATTACGCAAGTATCATGCGCGGGATCGACGATTTTGATGATGATTATTCCTACAATCGCCAGTACGATCGACAAATCCTCTCTTCTAGCCGGCGCACCAAACATTCTGTCGAATGTATGGAAAGATTTGCAGCAGCAGCCTACGGCGAAAAAGAGCCAATCAGCCGTTTTTACAAGCTGCACCCCGAGGGAGTTTGCAACACTCTCAGAGCTGGAACCGACAGGGCGAGGGGCGCTTATACTTCGCCAAGACCAATTCACCCGATCGCCCCTCGGTGCATTACAGTCAGAGAAGCTGCGCGGCTGCATTCCTATCCTGACTGGTTTAGATTTCACGTCACAAAATGGCACGGTTTTCGCCAAGTCGGAAATTCTGTACCGCCGCTATTGGCGAAAGCTGTAGCTGCGCAGATTATTAGCGCTTTGGGCGTGAAACCAATTAAGCCGAGTTTCAAGCTTCCAAGTGGAGATGATTCATTGCTTAAACTGAATGGGTCGGAAGCAGAACAATATTATGCTTTGAATCCACGCTTTGAATCCACGCTTTGAATCCACGCGAGCGAGACGCTCGCACTGCACTGGGAAAATCCTTATTCCGATGCAAATAGAAACGATATCATATCCTGCAAGCGAGCCTTTACCACACGCGAGCCTCGATCGAGTGCGAGCGGGGACGCTCGCGAGCCTTTACCACACGCGAGGCTCGATCGATCAATCAATATTACCTATTCCCAATTTAGAATTAAAAATCAACTTCCAATCTTCTTTTCAACAAATAAGCAGCCATTTGTCCCTTACCTTTGACACTAATTAAACCTCGTTTTTCAAACTCATACTTGTCTTCTATGAGCAAATAAGTTGCTTCCGTAATCTGAATTCCATCTGGGATACCGTGAGATTCCATTCGGGAAGCGGTATTTACCGTATCGCCCCACAAATCGTAAATAAACTTTTTTGTACCGATGATTCCGGCTACGACTGGCCCGGAATGAATGCCGATGCGGATGCTGAGACTGATGCCGAGCTTTTCTCTGTATGTGCTGATGGCTTCTTGCATATCTAGCGCCATTTCGGCGATCGCATCTCCGTGATCTGCTCTCGGATTTGGCAACCCCGCCACTACCATATAAGAGTCGCCAATTGTCTTAATTTTTTCTAAACCGTGCTTTTCGGCGAGATCGTCGAACTTGGAAAATATATCGTTGAGTAAATGTACTAATTTTTTGGGCGATATTGATGCCGACAACTGGGTGAAGCCAACAATATCCGCAAACATGACACTAACTGCTGCAAATTCGTCGGCGATTACACCTTGTTCTTTTTTTAATCTTTCGGCGATCGCCTCTGGCAATATATTTAGTAGTAACTCCTGGGATTTTTTTTGTTCTATCTCTAATTTTTGTAAATAATCCTGCATGGTTTTATAAGCTAGATTCCTTTCCAACAGGTGCATATAAGCTTTGGAGTGGTAGCGGATTCTAGCTATGAGTTCGACGGGATTGGGCAATTTCACCAAATAATCGTTAGCACCCAAGGAAAATGCTTGCGCTTTGAGTTCGGCCTCTTCTTTACTGGAGAGGACAATCATCGGAATGTCTCGCGTCAGCGAATTCGCTCGAAAAAAGCGCAGCAACTGCAATCCATCTATTTCTGGCATTACTAAATCTTGGAGGATTACTGTTGGCTTCACCTCTAATGCTTTATGAATTGCTTGAGCCGGATCGTTACAGTAATAAAATTTAATATCTTTTTCACTAGCAAGCATTCGGCGCACCGCTTCGCCGATCATTTCCTGATCGTCAATCAGTAAAACTGTCACAGTGTATTCGGTCAAGCTAGATAATTTTTGGCTTTCTGAATTTAAGGGTAAATTTAAGTCAATAGAGTGGCGGCTGCTCTCCAAGTTGATGTTACTGACAATGGCTCTATCTTTGGCGGTAACTGGGTTTTTTCCATTGTTTCCCCGCTCCTCAAACTTCAACGTTACCACGTTGCCGTTGAATTCTGGGATTTCTCGTTGATTTACTGCATAAGTGCGATCGAATTCAATAGCCTGAGAGTGAGTTAAGTTCATAACTTGATCGGGCAACGGCCATTGTCTGGAGAGGATAAAAACTTTTACTTGAAAATTTGGTAAATATCAGTCACGACTCCGGTGTTATTTAAGTACGCTTACCAGGTGATAATACCAGGTTGGCAAAATGTTACCGGCTCATTTTTGCAAAATCTTTACACAGCCTAGCACGCTTGATATGAATGGCAAGGGCTACGATCGCCAATTTTTGGGTCAGCAGCTTCTGGGCTGCGTGTATTTGCCCAGTGCCCGCACCGCAGAAATCCGCGAAACTACGGACTTCTGCAAGATACAAGCACGATCGACAAACTCCCAAAACACCACCCCATAGATAGATGATCCTCAACGAGGGTCTCGCACGTCACCGGCCATTGTGCTTAAGAGCTTAAGCTATATGGCCCAAACCTCTCTCCTAATTTCTACACTAAATATTTGATGCAGGCTGGGGCGATCGCCTCCACTGGCAAAACCTGCACAGCCGCATTCAACTCAGCAGCCGCTTTCGGCATCCCGTAAACTACAGAGGTAGCGCGGTCTTGGGCGATCGTGTGCCAGCCTGCCGAGCGCAAAACTTTGAGTCCTTTAGCGCCGTCTTTGCCCATACCGGTTAACAGCACTGCCACCCCTTTGCCCGGCCAGTATTGGGCGACACTCTGAAAAAAAGTGTCTACTGAAGGGCGGTAAGGATAGTCTAAAGGTTCCTTCGTATACTTAAGTGTTAAGTTTGATTGTAATACTAAGTGGTCGTTAGTGGCGGCAATTACCACCTTACCGACTTCCAAAGGTCGATCGGCAACTGCGACACTCACCGACAAATTCGTTTTCTGACTCAGCCATTCTGCCAAACCAGGAGCAAACTCAGCATCTACGTGTTGGACGATCGCCACAGCCGCCGATAAATTTGCCGGTAAAGCCGACAGCAGAGTTGCCAAAGCTTGGGGCCCGCCAGTCGAAGAGCCGATCGCCAACAGCGGCGGAGTCAGGCATTTAGGAGTGGCGCTGTTAAATATCGAAGTCGAGTTACTTTTGCCAATCAATCTAGCGATTTTAGAAATAGTTTTTAATAACTCCACACCGCCGCTTTGGGAATTGCCCATCAACCCCAAAATCGGCGTATTAATAGCATCCAAAGCTCCATATCCCATAGCTTCAAAAACCCTGCCGGCATTACCTGTTACCGAAGATGTCACCAACAGAATCGCGCAGGGAGATTGCTTCATGATCAGGCGCGTCGCCTCAACACCATCCATCACCGGCATGATCAAATCCATCAAAATCAAATCCGGGGTATTGCGGGCGCACTTGGATACCGCATCGGCCCCGTCGCCAGCTATCCAAGCAATTTCATATTCCGGTACTGTCACCAAAACTCGGCGCAAGGCTTCAGCAGCAATCAGCGTGTCGTTGACGATCGCTATTTTCATGTTGAAATTGGTCATATTTGATTAATTTTAGGTTGCGGGTAGTTACCGGAGTCGGCTGATACAGTTTTTTAGGCTGCGGCATTTTCTTTAAAACAAAACTTGTAGGGTGCATCAGCAAACAGCTTCTCAATTAGCGATCGAATTACGCAGGATGACGCACCCTACTACTTTTACCCGAGTTTCGACCCCCCTCGCATCCCCCTGATAGTCGGGGGACGAAAGAGTGCGAACGGTTCCCCCGCAACGATTCGGGGGGCGCCGGGGGGATCGAAAGCCTAATCGTCTGACGACCGTCTGGGAATACGTTTCAGCTTAATTTTACACGATGAATGGCTCTCGCGCCATGTCCAAAGCTGTATTTCATCGGATTAAAAACTGCAATCAAATAGCACAGGCTGACGCACCATACTACTATTTTATACCACATTTTGGTGGCCTTATTTTTGATTTATAAAATCATACCCATAGTTTTTATTCAAGCCTCGCCGATTAAATCAACAACCGCATTTAATAGCGTATCGTCGTGAAAACTGCTTTTAGTTAAATAATAATCCGCTCCCACTTCCAAACCTCTAATTCTATCTTCCTCCCGGTCTTTGTAAGAAACAATAATTACCGGAATCGACTTTAAACCCGAATGATTTTTAATTTGACTGACCAGCTCAATTCCCGTCATGCGCGGCATATCAACATCGCTAATTACCAAATCAAAATCCCCCGTGCGCAGGGCATTCCAACCGTCCATACCATTAACAGCTATTTCTACTTGATATCCTTGATTTTCTAAAAGTTTTCGCTCTACTTCTCTGACTGTAATCGAATCATCTACTACCAAAACTCGCTTGCGATTTGTTAATTCAGAAGTTTGTGCATTTTGACTAACTTTCTGCAACCGAGTTTCAGTCAGCAGTTTATCAGTCGATCGCACCAAATCTTCAACATCGATAATCAGCACCGGCGAACCGTCTTCCATAAAAGCGGCGGCGCTGATATCCGCTACCTTACCCAAACGCGGATCTAAAGGCCTCACAACTAAATCCCGTTCGCCCAGAAACTTATCTACAGCTAAACCGTAACTGCTAGAGCGATCGCTCACAATGATCACCGGCAGCAAATCCAACTTCTCAGGCGGCGCAGGTAACTGCAACACTTGATAAGCCGTCACCAAACCAATGTTTTGGTTGTCCAGACTAAAATACTGTCGGTTTTCCGCGATCGCAATTTCAGCAGAGTCAACCATCACAATGCGATCGATCCGAGTCAGCGGAAAAGCATAAGGTTCCCCCGAAATTTCCACCAACAGCGTGCGAATTACCGACAGAGTTAGCGGCAACTGCAAATGAAAACTCATACCTTTTCCCGGGACAGAAGCCGCCCGCAGAATGCCACCAACCTCCTGCACCATGCTCTGCACAATATCCAAACCCACACCGCGCCCGGAAATTTCCGTCACTTGACTAGCAGTAGAAAAACCCGGCAAAAACAGAAAATCCATCAGTTCCGGTTCAGTCAATTTCGCCGCCATTTCCGCACTTACCATACCTTTAGTCACAATTTTTTCGCGCAGTTTTTCCGGTTCTATTCCCGAACCATCATCCGAGACAGTAATTGACAGCATTCCGCCCCGGTGTGCAGCTTCCAGCCGGATCGTACCTTCAGCAGATTTCCCCGCAGCTAAACGCGCGTCCGGCATTTCAAGCCCGTGGTCAAGAGCGTTGCGCAAAATGTGCGTTAGCGGTGCTTCTAATTTTTCTAAAATATCTCGATCTACCTGAGTAGATTTACCAATAACTTCAAATTTTACTTGCTTACCCAACTGTCTAGCTAAATCTCTCAGCATTCGCGGAAAAGCTGAAACGCCGTCAGCAAACGGTCGCATATTGCTCGCAATAACTTCTCGGTACAACCGATCGGACAAATTAGCAGAACGGCGGGCAAAAAGTTCTAGTTCGTTTAGGCGATCGGACAAAATGTGGCGGCAATCGTTAGCTTTTTTGCGAGCACTCCCCAGATAATCTTCCGAGCGCTGATCCAGGACAGAATCGCTTAAAGATTCCTGCAATTTCTCCAACAAACTATACAATTGCCCTTGGTTTGCTCTCAGTTTCAACAATGAATCAGCAAACGGTTGCAGCCATTTTGCTTCTACTAAAGATTCGCCCGCCAAACCCATAATCCGGTTTAAATTTTCCGCATTCACTCGCACTACGCGGTCAGCAGTTTTAGGCTTTTGAGCGTTTTCCCTGAGATTGGAACTTGAAGGTCGTCCGGGAGCAAGTTGAGTCGCTCGTTGCTCTACAGTTACTGCTGTAAAATTAGCAGTTTGGGGAAAATTACCGCCATTTTTTGTTAGTTCGGTAGCATTTATTTTAGGTGGTTTTTGCGAATTCTGCGTGGCTTTGGAACTCGTTTCTATTGCAGGATTTTGTGACGAAACAGCGGTTAAAATTGCTGCTTTCTGACTTTTAAATGATTCCGAAATTAGACTTATATCTGCTACAATAATATCTATTTCTCCATCTTGTTCTGCCAGCCAATTTTCGAGGTCTATCGCAGGAATGTCCTGCATATTTACCAGGACATTTATTCCGGCAACCAGACTATCAATTTGACTGGTATTTAAGCTAGCTTTGTGCTTCTGAAGTGCCACAAATGTATCTTCTATCGCCTTGGCAAGTTTGACAACTTCATTGAACTGAACTATTCTAGCAGCACCTTTAATTAAATGAGCGGATTTGACAAGGGATTCCAAGTCTAAGTATTCAGTGGGGTTATTTTTGAGCGATAGTAAAGTTTGGTTTAAGAGTATTGATTGGGCTTCTACTTCTCCCGAAAATAAAGCTAACATGGGCAAATCGGTTTTTACCAGCCGAGTTGCTGGAGTTTCTACCTGCTGCAATTCTGGCAATATTTCTGGAGTAATATCAGAATTTAATTGTGGATATTCTGTTGTTTCTGTGGTAAAATTAAGATGAAGTAGCGGTATTGATTCCAGCGGAGTTTCGCTCTCAAAAATCGCCTCTGGTTCTATTGTTTCTGCTTCATATGGGCTGCCCAAATCTAATTGTTCGTTGTTGATAATTGCTAAGATGGCAGTTTCTAAGCTTTCAATTTGCGATCGATTAACCGGGAGCCAATTTTCGATCTCGGTTTCGGGAATTTGGCTGATTTGGGCCAAAAGGTCGATCGCCCGCAGCATCACATCAATCTTATCAGGTGAGTCTAGCGCGATCGTCCCAGACTGAGCCGCCACAAAGCAATCCTCCATCACATGAGCGATTCGCACAGCAGCATCCAGTCCCACAATCCGCGCCGCGCCCTTAAGCGAGTGAGCCGCCCGCATCAAAGATTCCAATTCAGCAGGAGAATTCGGGTTATTTTCCAATACCAAAATATTCTCATTTAATATTGCTACTTGGGTGTCCGCCTCCATGCGAAATAAATCCATCATGGAGAAATTACTCAGATCTTGATTGCTCATTTTTATTAATCCTTAATTTATTTCAACCGGCGTCCGGCGGGTTTTGTGTGTGTAGGCGCGAATTCCATTCGCCCGGTCTTCTTCAACCGGCGTCCGGCGGGTTTCGCCTGTGTAGACGCGAATTCCATTCGCCCGATTCCATTCGCCAGATTTTCTGTGTGTAAAAACGAATTACATTCGCCAGGTTTTGCATCAGATAATCTTCTTATTTAACGTATAAAATAGCAAATCATCATCCAGATAACAAACACTTTGCCCCTGCCAATTGATCATCCCTTTAGTATAAGTTTCTGGCACTTTAGAAACAGTAGCCGGAACATTTCTGATTTGTTCCGGGAGAATGCGGTGAATGCCGTAAATTTCATCCACTCCAAACACCCAGCGGCTGCCTTCTCTTTCAACAACTACCATCCTCTCGTAAACAACAGGACTAATATTTTGTCGGCTAGCATCTGCTGCTTCCAATCCCAAAAGTGCTTTTAGCGAAATGCACAACTGGATTTCGCCACGAATATTCACCAAACCGATAAGTATATGATTGCTGCGGTGTGGCACAGTGTGGATAACAGATATCTGCGTCACTTCTTTAAACAACGCCGCCGGTAAAGCCAACCATTCGCCGTTAAGCCTAAAAATACCTACAGATACAGTACCCGCAGCCGTGACAGCGTTAGTTACTCCTTGACTCGATCGCAGTAAATTAGTCCACTCTTCGAGATATCCTGCCGGCAATTCCTGTTCCAGCAGACTCCGGCCCGCATCGGAATAGACAGGACAGTTGCGACAGTGAATAAATGTTTTTAATTGAGGACAAGTGCGATCGCCCCCAACTCCGATCCGATTCCAGCAATCATCAGTCATTCGATTTTAGATTCTAGATTTGAGATTTGAGATTTTAGGGTGTGCACTGCGCACCAGTTGAGCTAACTAACCATAGCGTGCGTCACGGGGGCATTGGTGTCAACAACCAGCCTGGAACCCTTTGTATCTCTCGTTTACCACCTCTTAGAAGATCCCCCTCGCATCCCCCTGATAGTCGGGGGACGCAAGAAAATACTCCTGTCCCCCCCGACTATCCGGGGGGCTAGGGTGATCTGGCCTCAGCGGTAAACAGCAGTCTATGAGTACGTTTGACGTGTTTGTTGACACCAATGGTAGTCGTCACATTCAGCCCTCGACAGCACCATACAATAACTATTGTACAAAAAAATAGATTTTAGACTGAGCCTCCCCAAACCTGTTATTCTTCTAAAAAACCGAATCGATCGGGAGCAGACCTATTTACTTTAAAAACGCTAACATTTCGTGGCGTAAACCGAGTGTAGCATCATTAACTTGCCCGATCGCCCCATTGATATCCCGCAGCGCCGACGCAGTTTGCGAAGAAGCCTCACTCAACTGCACCATAGCCTCACTAATTTGCTGAGCACCCTGAGACTGCGCGTCCATCCCCTCATTCACCTCCTCAAAACGCGGAGTTAAAGCCTCCACCCTCTGGATGATCGACTCCAACTGCAAACTAATAGTTTGCACATCTTCCACGCCCCGGCGCACCTCATTAGTAAACTTATCCATTTCCATCACACCAACTCCCACAGCAGACTGCATTTCTTTAACCATATTTTCAATATCCAAAGTAGCCACCGCAGTTTGATCTGCCAGTCGGCGAATTTCCCGAGCCACCACCGCAAAACCCAACCCATACTCACCCGCCTTTTCCGCTTCAATAGCCGCGTTTAGCGAAAGCAAATTAGTTTGATCTGCCACCTTCGTAATCGTCGTGATAATACTGTTAATATTATTAGCCTTTTCGCTAATAACTCCCAACTTACCAGAGATAGCACTGGTAGAATCGGCCAATCTATTCATCGTTGATGCCATGCGGTTAATTTCTTGTTTCCCGCCGCCAGCCGATTGAGCAGCTTGGTGCGACATCTCTGAAACTTCATCCATTGTCCTCGCCAGTTGCATAGAAGTAGCAGCAATTTCTTTAGCAGTAGCTACTACTTCATTAGTCGAGGCAACTTGTTGGTTCATTGTCGCTTCTAATTCCTTGCCAGAAGCAGCAATTTGGTTGGTAGAACCGCTAATTCTGATGCCGGACATATCTATTTGATTTTCGAGAGTTTGGGAAACCGCGCCCGTGAGGAACACTCCAAACAGTCCCGCCGTTAGCGGCCCCAGTATCATGCCCAAAATTACCCAGAACGTGGTTTGAGTAATATCGTTTTTAGACTCCTGTTTAGCTATTTGTGCCGTATTTTCATTGATTTTGAGGTCTTCCAAAATTAATTTAGTAGCTGCTTCAAACGAGGGTCGATTCGCTTTGGCGCGATCGCTCAATTGATTGTAAAACGCGCCAGCCCTTCTAGCAGCATCCAGATCGGGCGACTTGGTATTACCTTGGTTTGTCAGTTCAATCTGCCTTTTAAATGGGTTGAAAATTCCCAAACTCTCAAATTTATTATTTAAATCTAAAAAAGCTTCGTGATTTTTCTTCCAGATCTCCCATTTTGCCTGCAATTCTTTGTACACCTTGTCTTCCTCCGCAGTCCGGGGCGCGGCGTCGTACTCTTTGAAACCGTCATCAATCTGCTCCCAAGCTTTCTTAATTCTCGTTAATTCAGCTCTCCTTTCCTCGGGACTGAGTTCCATATCCAGCAAGGCCCGTTCCGACGACTCAATTTGCGTTTGTCCTTCATTAACTTTCCACAATCCACTAATACTCGGCAGGCTATTATTAGCTAGCGTATTAATATGTCCGCCGAGCCGATAATTGCCACTCCAACCGATAGAAGCCACTGCTAAAACTATCATCGCTAGAAATATAAATGCTGCCTTCAGCCGCTGTTTGAAACTGATATTTTTAAACATTTTCTACATCCATATTGCTTACTTTAAACCGAGAGATTTCTTGACGCAGACCTTGAGATGCCTCATTTAATTGACAGATAGCACCGTTAATTTCGCGCAAAGCGCCCGCCGTTTGCGACGAGGATTGACTCAGATATACCATCACCTCGCTAATTTGCTGAGCGCCTTCCGATTGAGCCTCCATACCCTGATTTACCACTGAAAAACGCGGAGTGATAGCTTGCACCTGCTCGATAATTTCAGTCAGTTGCCAGCTCACACTTTCCACATCCTCAACGCTTTCATTTACTTCTTCAGTAAACTTATTCATTTCCGTCAACCCAGTCGAAACTGCTGCCTGCATTTCTTTGACCATTTTTTCAATATCCAAAGTAGCAACAGCAGTTTGATCGGCGAGGCGCCGAATTTGTCGGGCAACGACAGCAAAACCCATACCATATTTTCCCGCTTTTTCCGCTTCGATCGCAGCATTCAAAGAAAGTAAATTAGTTTGGTCGGCCACTTTAGTTATCGTAATAATAATTTGGTTAATCTTGTGAGCTTTTTCGCTGATATTGGTAAGTTGGCTAGAAATAGAACTCGTGGCAGTTGCTAAGTCCCGCATAGTATTTTCCATCTGGCTTAAATTACGCCGCCCGCGCTCGGCCGCTATGGTTGTAGTTTGGAATGTAGAAGTAATTTCCTCCATAGTTTGCTTCAGTTGCCGAGAAGTAGCAGCAATCTCTTTTGTAGTAACTTCCACATCTATAATCGAAGCTACTTGTTCGGTAAAAGTCGCTTCTATTTGCTTGCCATAGGTGGCAATTTCATAAGAAGAAGCAGTCACTTGAATGCCGGAATTTTGCACTTGCCTGATTAAGGAATTTAGGCTTTGAGTCATGCTTTGGAATCCCGCGAGCAGTTGACCCAATTCCCCCTGATAATTTGCTGAAATATTGGCAGTTAAATTGCCCGCAGACACCTCTTCTGCTACTTTTACTGCTATTCCCAAAGATTCGGCGATGTTCCGGATAATTACCCAAGAAATTAATGCACCAACTCCCACAATCATCAAAGTGCTAGCCGCAGCAAAGTAACTTGAAAAAATCTCAGCTTCCCCCGCTAATTTCTTCCTATCATCCAAGAATTGATTTTCGGTTTCCTTAATTTCTGTAATTTTTCGCCTCAGCTTTGCCGTAATTTCCAGTCCCGTTCCAGCACTTACTATTTTTTCTACCTCCTGTTCTAGACCTGATTTTCTCATTTGAATAGTTTTTTCTAAATAATCTATTTTTTCTCTAATCAGGGTTTCCAGTTCGCCGAGTTTTTCTTGCTGTTTTGGGTTTCTAATATTCTCTTTCAACTCTGCTAGTTGCACGTTAATGCTGGCATTTGCTTCATTGTATGGGTCTAAAAACTTATTTTTTCCCGTGTACAGATAACCGCGCTGACCAGTCTCAGCTTCCACCAGCAGGATATCCAATTCTGCCAATTCTTGCAACAGTTTATAGCTCAAAGTAACGTTATCTAAAGACTTAACCAAAGTCTTGTTAGTGTGCTGTGCTACAAAATTTGCTATAAATATTAACATAAAAATTGTGCCAAATCCCCTCCAGAAAATTTGTTGAATAGTTAATTTTTTCTGCATCTAATTTACATCTCCCTTGCCCGCTAGTAATAACCGATCCGATTTGACATTTAACATTGTTCGATACTGACTAATATTGGGGTAGGAGTAAGTGTCAACTGACTTTGAATCGCGAAATTTCCTGCCGCATCCCTTGAGCTGCTTCGTTTAATTGCGCTATTGAACTATTAATTTCGCGCAAAGCATCAGCAGTTTGGTGGGAAGTTTCTGCCAACTGCGCCATCGTTTCGCTAATTTGGTGAGCTCCTTCCGATTGAGCTTCCATACCTCGATTTACCGAATCGAAGCGGGGAGTGAGAGATTGTACTTGCTCAATAATCTGGGCTAATTGCACGCCGATGTTGCGAATATCTTCCATCGCCCGGCTGACTTCATGGGAGAATTTATCCATTTCCATGACCCCACTAGAAACGGCTGACTGCATCTCTTTAACCATGTTTTCAATATCTAAGGTGGCAACGGCTGTTTGGTCGGCGAGGCGGCGAATTTCTCTGGCTACAACTGCAAAACCCATGCCGTATTCTCCGGCTTTTTCTGCTTCGATCGCCGCATTTAAGGAAAGTAAATTAGTTTGGTCTGCTACTTTAGTTATCGTCGTCACAATGCTGTTGATGTTATGAGCTTTATCGCTAATAATTCCGAGTTTATTCGAGATAGAAATGGTAGCATTTCCCAACTGTTTCATCGTATTTTCCATGCGACCTAACTCTTTTTGACCGGTGCCAGCTTCCCGAGCGGTAGATTCTGACATCTGGGAAACTTCATCCATAGTTTTTACGAGTTTCCCGGCGGTGGTGGCGATTTCTTTGGCAGTAGCTACAACTTCGTTTGTGGAGGCTGCTTGTTGGTTGACTGTGGCTTCTAATTGTTTGCCAGAAGCAGCAATTTGGGTGGCTGATGAAGTGATTTGAATTCCCGATGTTTGCACTTGCTTGATTAATGCCGCCAAACCCAGATTCATGCTGCGGAAGGAGTTCTGCAATTTGCTAATTTCGTCTTTGGTGTCGCTGACATGAACTTCTCCTGTCAAATCGCCGATCGACATTTTCTCTGCTACATCCACAACTCCGGCAATTTTAGCCCCTAACGGTTTGGCGATCGTATTGCTAAAGTACAGTCCAAACAGTACAGCAGTTAAAGGGCCCAGCAGCGTGCCTAAAAGCACCCAGAACCGAGTTTGAGTGATATCCTCTGCGGCTAATTTTGCCGAATCTGCTGCTAATTTGCGATTGTAGTTCAGGAGTTCCAGCATTCCCTCTGTCGCAGCTTGAAACGTAGTTAATTTCTCATTCACAGCTTTTTCGTTCATTCTGTTAAGCACCTCAACTGCTGATGCAGCAGTTGCTAGTTCGGGTGATTTACTTTTACCCTGTTTGAGCAAATCAATTTGGATTTGGCGGGGGTTGACAAGGCCAGCTTTTTCATATTTTTTGTGAATTTCTTGGAATTGTTTGTGAGCATCAGTCCACCTTTGCCACAGCGGTTTAAATTGTTGATAAAGTTTGTCTTCATCCTCGTCGCGCGGGATTTTTTCGTACTCTTTAAAACCTCGATCTATCTGATTCCAAGCATTATTTATTCTGGCGATTTCTCGGCGTCTTTGGTCAGCATTGATTGCTTCGTTGAGCAGCATTCGATCGGAAGACTGTACCTGTGTTTGTCCTTCGTTGATTTTCCACAAAGCCACGGTGCTCGGATAAGCATTGTTGGCGAGGGACTCCAGGTGTGCCGATAGCCGAAAATTGCCACTCGCGCCGACTAAAGCCACAACAAGGACGATCGCCCCCATGAACACAAATGCAGCGATCATGCGTCTTTGCAAAGTCATATGCTTAAAAATGTTGTTCATGCTTAGGTTCTCAGTTATTACTTATTAGGCTATTTTTCCATTCTCTGAATGCGCTGGCGGACGATCGCAGCACCGGTAATATCTCCTCGCTCTTCCTTGAGCAAAGCTAGGTGAATTAGTCCTTCATAGTGATCCGGTTTGAGGTAAGTTGCTTTTTGGAAAGATTGCTCAGCTTGTTGGCGATCGCCCGTTGCTTGGTAAATTTGGCCCAATAAAACGTAAGCGTCAGCATTCGTGCGATTTTGACTGAGGTAAGTTTCGCACAGTTTGGCCGCTTCCTGCAATTGTCCGCGATCGGCCAAACGGCGCGCTGCGTCTAAATCGGGGCTGGCAGACTTAGCAGCCTCTGCTGCCGGGGCGATCGCCCGAATTGGCAAAATCCCCGAAGTCTCGCCCTCTCTCGGATATTTTCGATGGGAAGTAGAGGATTGACTGTTAACACTCGGCAACTTGTCAGTGCCGATATTTTCCCTATTTTCTGAGTGTTTCGACTCCCGAACCAGCGGCGAATAATTGATATTAGTCTGCTCTTTCTTAACTTGCACTTGCGGGCTGTCTGGAATATCTGTTTTGCGGTAAGCAAATGCTAGGGAATGACGCACCGAAACAAATTGAGCAGGGAGTTTATGCCCGCTTTCCGAGTGACCTAAAAACAATATTCCTGTTGTTTTCAACAATCGATTTAAAAGTTGCACAGTCTGAGTTCTGCCTGCCTCATCAAAGTAAATTAACACGTTGCGGCAAAAAATTACATCGTAAGGATTTTTGTTAACTAAAAAATAGCTATCTAGAATATTACCCTGGAGAAAATTAACTTTCCCTCTCACCAACTCGTTCAACTGATAAAGGTCTCCGGCCAGCCCAGTAAAATAGCGCTCGCGAAAATCCAAGTTTTTGGATCGGAAAGAGTTTTTGCCATAAACTCCGCGAGCCGCTTTTTTGAGAGCAACTTTGCTGATGTCTGCTGCATCGATGCTGAAGTTGATCGGATTTAAACCAGCTTCCAGTAGGGCGATCGCGATCGAGTAAGGTTCCTCCCCCGTCGAACAAGGAAGGCTCAACAGGCGCAGGGTTTTGCCGGGATTTTGCGGCAACCATTCCGAAACCGCGTAACGGCTCAAAAAAACAAAAGGTTCGCGATCGCGAAAAAACCAAGTTTCCGGTATCACTACAGTTTCGATTAATTCTTCCAATTCAGGAGGCGATGTTTGCAATTTTGTCAAGTAAATACTGATATCTGTTAAACCGCAATCTTCCATTCGACGATTGACGGCTCTAGTAATTGTATTAGAACCAACAGTCAGGGCATCTAAACCAATTTTTTGTCTGAGTAGAGCTTCAATTGCTACTTGTGTCATTGATTTTAGCTCGTAGATTTGCGTTGATTCAGTTGACAGTTGACAGTTGACAGTTGACAGTTGGCAGTTGAGAGTTGACAGTTGACAGTTGACAGTTGGCAGTTGACAGCTAGCTTTCCCTAATGCGTTAATATCGTAGTTATCAACTTTCGGACGTACTCACAATTACCAATTCCCAATTCCCAATTCCCAATTCCCAATTCCCAATTCCCAATTCCCAATTCCCAATTCCCAATTCCCCATTCCCCATTCCCCATTCCCCATTCCCAATGACTACTGACTAAATCTCAGTCTTCCTGCTGGGGAAGTAGATAAGTTTTTTGGGATTCAGGCAGCAGATGTTCTACCCTGACAAATTGAATCATACCGCGATCGTCTGCAATCATTTCTCCCAAATAAGGAGTGCTGTCAATCTTAATCCCGGGACTAACGAATTCAGTTTCCGGTTTGTCGAGAGTTTCTGTCACCCTTTCCGCCATCAGTCCTAAAATTACCGGGCCGCGCAAACTGTCGCCGTTCCCCTCCGAAGTATAGGGAAACTGGCAATTTACTAAGACAATGCGCGTGCTCAAGTAAGCGCGGGCGGCCGTCCCCTGTAGCATTTGGCACAAATCGATCACCGGGACGAGATGTCCCCGGTAGTTAAACAAACCGGAAATGTATTCCGGCGCGCTGTGCAGTTTTTTCAAGGTGACAGTGGGAACTACTTCGACTACGCGCCTGCTATCCAAGGCGTAGCGATCGTCCCCGACATAAAAAAGTAACATCAACATAGGGATACCTGTAGAGATTTCAGATTTTGCAAGTCTGGCGTAACAACATTTTGAGAACTTTCGCTGAGTTTTGCAACAATTAGGAGTCTTTTGGAATTCTAGAGCTATCTTGGACAAAGTGTATTTTCTGGAGACTCAACTTCTATGGGTTGGTTTAAAAGACTGTTCGGACTCGAAAAGCCTGAAGATCAGGCTCAACCGATGGCAGAAGTAGTACAGCAAGCAGCCGAAGCACAATCCATTGCTCCTGCTAAAGTCGGCCCAGACGGAAATTTTGACGAAAGCGGCCTGGCGAAGCGGGTGGCTTTGGCTTTTGACGGCGATTCAGAAGTTGCTGATATCGATACTGTTTGGGTTGCTCAGCTCAGCGGCACGGTTGTTCTCAAGGGTCAAGTTCCCAGTCAGGAAGTTCTCGACAAGTTGGTGGCGATCGCCTCTGCTGAAGAGGGCGCCACAGACGTGCAAACCGACGAAGTGACAGTCGGGTAATTCCTCGGATCTCGATCCGTTTGGCTCTGAGTACGATCGAATTAGTCAAAGCTCGATTAAACCCGCTGCGGCGGGTTTTTTCCTGCCCTCTCCCGCTCAAAACATTAATTTTTGTAAATAAACGCATTTCAATTAAAAAACAGTATAATTGAATACAGAAACTTAAATAGTTTTAGCAGTCAAAAGCAAATGTGACCGAACCAGGCCCAAAAGCAGGTACAAGTCCCCAACACTCCTGAAAGTCGAGATCAAAATTTTAGACCAAAGTCCCAGCTACCAGATTCATCTGTGAAGTAAATCTAAAATCCAAAATCCAAAATCTCAAATCGACTGACGACCGTTTTTATCTCAATATTAAGGATCGAAAAATATGAAACTCACTTATCGCGGTGCTAACTACGACTACGACATTCCGACAGTGGATATGATCGAAGGCGAAGTCGCAGGCAAATATCGGGGTCAAGAGTGGAACTATCGGTATCCGAGACACATTGCCGTCCCCAAAAAATATGGCGGTATCAACTCTACCACAAAGCGAGATTTTCAAGCCCAGCAGGATGTCACAACAGTTGGCGCCCCTTTCGCCGCGGTTGAATCTGCACCAAGTGCTGCGGATTTGGCACAAGTTCACCGGGCGCATATTTGCAATATTCTCGATCGACGCAAACAAATAGCCGCAGCCAAGGGCGATGAAACGCTGCTGCGCTTGCTAGAAAGAGAGTGGAAGCAGATGGCCTGTTAGAAAATAGCTTCAGAAAACAAAGCCTTTGTCCAGAGGGGGAAATCGAGTTTAGCTCAATTTCCCCCTCTACCCATATCTTGTTAAAATTACGTATAAATGGCGATAAAAATCCCAGTCAATCAACAAAAAAATAGGTTTGTAGTGAGGACTTCAGTCCGCATTCATGAAGGACTAAAGTCCTCACTACAAACAGCTCAATACATAATATAAACTACCATCTTAAATTCAACATCAAAAGGAAGTCAAGACAGTGACAAAAATCCAACTTGCCTATCCCAAAATTCCCGACAGCAAAAACGCTCCATTAGATAAGTGCACAGCCTTTGAAAAGTACGATGGCACTAATCTGCATTGGGTTTGGGAAGAGCAACTTGGGTGGTATGCGTTTGGAACACGTCGCGACAGATTTGATTTAGACGATCGCGGAATGGCAGAATTTAACGCCGCACATCCGGGTTTAGAGGAAGCGCCAGAGATTTTCGCCAGAGACTTCGCGAAATCTCTGGAAGCTCTATTTCAGGCGAACCCAGAATATCACAGCCCAGAAATCACGGTATTTACAGAGTTTTTTGGTGCTAGCTCGTTTGCAGGAATGCACAAACAGGATGAACCCAAAAATTTGGTGCTGTTAGACGTGCAGGGCGATCGAAGTATTGTCGAACCCGAGCAATTCGTGCGAGATTTCAATTCCGTGAACATTGCTAGAGTTGTCTATCGCGGAAAGTTGACAGGCAAATTTATTGATGAAGTGCGCGAGGGTAAATACGGTGTAGGCGAGGGAGTTGTGTGTAAAGGAAAAGATAAGGCTAACAAGGTATGGATGGTCAAAATTAAAACGATGGCTTACATGAAAAAACTGCAACAAGCATTTAAAGATGATTGGGAGACATATTGGGAGTGATATTAGTGCGATCGATCGCTATGTGCTAGGGCAGGTTCGCCAAGATATCCAGCACAAATCCGAAATCTTGTCAACCCGCCCCGCCTCGATCGAGATCGGACGATCGCTAAATCGAACGCGATCGAGGCGGGCGAAACCGATTTAAATAACTAAAACTGGTTCCGGCACTTTTTCCTGTTTTGCTCGATCGATCGTTTCTAACTGTTGCAGCAGTTGCGCTTTCACTTCATGACGGTAATTAAAGAAGTGTTCGCCTAGGCCTAAAACAGTCATGTAATCGTAGAATAGACGCGGTTTAATCAGAGCGATCGCGATCATTTGCCACCAGAAACGAAACCGCGTCGAACGCACAATACCCTGACGCCAACAAACTGCCAAAAATAAGCGCAACTCATTCGAGGTAATTTTAGGCATCCAGCGCCCCCGCCAACCATTCATCATCATAAAATGACGGTAGGTGCGCTTTAGATAAGCCCTTGGTTCGTAAATATTCCAGAAAGCATCAATATATTCACTGACAATTTCTTCCACCGGGCGCGTCGGCACAAAATTCATAATAGCACCTTGATGGAAAGTTCCCAAACCATCCACCAAGCGACCTTCTTGTTGCAAGCGCGTCCACATTTGCGTATTCTGCAACGCATGAAGCAAACTAAACTGACCTTGGGGAATGCCTGTCGCTTCAATAAACTCTTGAATTCGCTGACCCGCACCCGGACGTTCGCCATCAAAGCCGATGATAAATCCCGACATAATTTGCAGTCCGGCTTGGGTAACTTTCTGACAAGATTCAACAAGGGGATGGCGCGTATTTTGATTTTTGTGGATGCCTATTAAGCTAGTTGTATCTGGCGTTTCAATTCCCATAAATACGACAGTCATACCCGCTCTTACCATGAGTTCGACCATTTCATCATCTTCTGCTAAATTTAGCGAAGCTTCCGTTATCAAGATAAACGGATAATTTCGTTCTTCCATCCAAGGAATCAACGATTGTAAAAACACCTTGGCATTGCGTTTATTGCCGATAAAATTATCATCCACAATAAACACATACCTGTGCCAACCCATCTGGTAAAGGACTTCCAATTCCCCTAGCATTTGTTCGGGTGTTTTCGTGCGCGGTTTGCGTCCGTATAAGTTAATAATGTCGCAAAATTCGCATTGAAACGGACATCCCCGCGAAAACTGTACTGTAATTGCTAAATAAGCATCTAAATCGAGTAAATCAAACCTGGGAATTGGGGTTTGAGTGACATCCGGTTTTTCAGCAGAACGGAAAATACCGCTTTCCTCGCCGCGTTCCAATGCTTCTAGAAACATGGGAATAGTGCATTCACCTTCATCGAGAATCAAATAATGCGCGCCAGCTTCTAATGCAACATCGGGTACAGAAGTTGGGAACGGCCCGCCGACGGCTACTTTTTTACCCGACGCGACGCCTTTGTGAATTATTGCTTGGAAATCTGCTTTCTGAACGATCATGGCGGATATAATTATGATGTCGCACCAATCCCAGTCAGCTTCAGTTTCTGTTTGCACGTTGCGGTCTGCAAACCGGATTTCCCAGTCTTGAGGCAGCATAGCAGCAACTGTAATTAATCCTAACGGTGGATTGGTGGAGCGCAAACCAGCTAAATTCAGTGTTTCTTGATAAGACCAAAAAGACTTGGGAAAATGAGGCCAGATTAGTAAAGCTTTCATGTCAAAAAAACCCGCTAGTTTGGATTTGAGATTTCGATTCCAAGTAGCAGCCTGGGAAGGCAAATAGTCGATCGATTATAGTTACCCCATTTCCGAGGTTTTTCCCAGACATAGGTTCTCAAATGGGGAGGAATGCGGGGCAGGGCTGCTTGTCCTGGAACTGATTCGGTGAAAAGAATGCGAAAAATTGCGATTCGGCCGCAGAGACGTGGCGCGATCGCACTTGGAAAGATATAAAATATAAAAATAATCTACTCCCCAGGTGCGGGTTTTATATCATCCAAAAGGAATATTTTTAGATTAAATTTTATTAAGTAGGATGAACTGGCTATAGTTGGCGATCGAAAGTGCGATCGCGCTAAAGTAGGTGAAATTAGTATGTGAAATTAAGTGCGATCGGGTTAGCTGAGAGTTAGCCGACAGTTAGCCGAGAGTCCCACAGTCCGACAGGGGTTTAAACCCCTGTCTCATAGCGAAAGTCGTCGGTCGCCGACTGAGGAGATTTTCGGTCATTTTGAGAGGACTTTTGCTATCAGACGGGGAATTAATTCCGTGGTGGTTTTTGGGGTGAAGTGGATGCTAAGGGCGATCGAGCTTTTTCACACTCTTTTGGGTGCGAATAGCTTTGACGACTAACTCTCTCCCCTGAACTATCATTCCCAGAATCACATCCAGGGCTGGTTTCCCAGATTCTACATCGAGATAGCCCTGCACACCAATGATGACTGCTTGCAGGATGAACGCACTTGCGATGACTCGCTCCACAAACTTTTGAGTAGCTTTTTGTGGTTGATTCTTCTGGATAGACATTGAACTCACCTTGTTTTTGGTTTACAAGGTCAATTGTTTTTTTGGGTTTTTCCCCAAACAACTTCCCCACGCAAACCTCGTAATGCTTGTAGAATGAGGATTAGCAGCTTGGGGGTGCAAGCTGGTTTGGGCAACTCAAAAATTTTTTTAGTACGACTTACGCACGGGTAGCCAGAAACCGGGTTTTTTTACGAAAATCCTCCGCCGTAGTCCGCAGATTAGGTAAAAAACCCGGTTTCTTTGGTCTTGGTGGGTAAGTCCTGTTTAGGTTTTCTTTATCGTTACGGTATGTCAAGAAATAGTGGTTGGGGAGAAGCAGAGCAGAAAAATAGCTTAAACTTCGTAGAAGCTTTACTGTCTCATGCAGATGAAGCACTGGAATTAGACAATGCACTCAAAACCGCTGTTCAGGTTGAGTGGGTTTCTGCTAACCAGTTGCGCGTGACGGGGAAAGAAAAGCAGAAAACAGGGAAGCGAACTGTTGAAGTTGGTACGCGGAAGGAACATTTAGTTGCACTGATTAAAAAAACTGGCAAACCCTTAGAAATTGGCAAGCGACAAGGAAGCCAGCAAGACAAGGAATTGGATGCAATTCAAACAGTCCTTGACTGCTTGAGAGAGTTGGGAGTATTGAAGGAAGATCCCAATCCGAGAAAAAATCAAGGCTACTGGAAATTCACGCTGACGTTGCAACACCAAACAGCATCAAGAGATAAGAATCTGGCTGTAATCAAGCAGAAATGGCAGGACAAAACAGCTTCAAATATACCGGAATCATCACCGATACCCGATAAAAATATTGACTGGCGCGATATCTGCGACAAAGTTGTAGCAACTCAACAACTCCGCCGCCAAGCAACAGCACAACAATATGAATTAAATATTTACGTTCCCTTGGGATTAATGGAACGTCCCAAAACACCAAATCCCATACCAAACCCCACAGGCGAAGAGTCACGCCAGAAAGAACCAGAACCGCAAATCGTCGAAAAGTATAAAGATGATGCTTTTTTCCAGAAAGTTATCACCGAAAATCGCACCGAAAAAGGCAAGCACATCGCGATTATTGGCGAACCCGGTGCGGGGAAAACAACGCTATTAGGAGAATTGGCGGAACGGTTGCCGAAAAGTTCCCCGGATTTTCCGATTTGTATTCGACTGGCAGATTTACGGGAAAGCACCATTGAAGATTATTTACTCGATAATTGGCTGAAAAAAGCGCTGCAATTTATCAATTCTGATGCGGAAAATGTAACGCCAGAAATCAAAAAAGCACTCAAACAACTGTTCTGTCAAGGTAAAGTATGGTTGCTGCTGGATGCCGTGGATGAAATGGCGGCGGCATCCCCCGTGCAGGCGTTGGCAAAAATTCGGGAACAACTGACAGACTGGGTGGGTAAAGCGCGGGTGGTGCTAACTTGCCGTTTGAATGTTTGGGATGCGACGATTAGCAATACCCTGACGAATTTTGAGACTTATAAAACATTAGAATTTGAACCCGATGATGTCGATGAGTTTATTCGCCAGTGGTTTGAGCAAGCGATTCAGGATGAGAAACGGCGCAATTCTGGCAATGAAAGTTTTTGGCAATCCCAGGGAAAACGGTTACAGCAACAGTTAAAAGAAGCGGGAAAAGAGAGAATTCGGGAACTGGTACGCAATCCCCTGCGGTTGTCGATGTTGTGTCAGTCTTGGTGCGTAGCTGAACGGGATTTGCCGTCAACGAAGGCGGCACTTTACGAGCAGTTTACCACTTATTTTTTTGAGTGGAAACAAGAGGAATTTCAGAAAAAGCACCGAGTATTAAAGGAAACGGATAAAAAACAGATTCAACAAGCTTTGGCTAAGTTGGCTTTAGCGGCAATGGAAAGCGCCAATCGGTTTCGGATCGAGCAAGAATTTGCGATCGGGCAGATGGAGGAACAGTGGTTTGATTTAGCGGATGAATTGGGATGGTTGGTTTTAGTTGACAGGGATACTCGCAGGAAAAAGCCTGTTTATTCGTTTTTACATTCTAGTTTTCAGGAATATTTTGCTGCGAGTGCGATCTATCATTGGGACTTTTTCCTGCCAAGTCAACATAAAGATAAACCCGTCGCAGGTAAATATCGCATTTTTGAACCGCAGTGGAAAGAGGTAGTTTTGCTATGGCTAGGGCGCGAGGAGATAGCGCAGTATCAGAAAGAAGAACTTATCAAAACATTGCTAAATTTTGAAGATGGATGTGGCAAGTTTTATTTGCATTTAGCTCGTCTTTTAATTTTCGACTATCTCTATGAGTTTGGCTATCTCAATAAGGTTTCTATTGAAGCCTTTATAGACTGTGAACTTACAAAAAATCTAGATACTTTTCTAAGATTGCCTGCCAAGTATATAAAAACATTGTTAACACTGTACAAGTATGGGCCTGTTGGCAGTCTGAATTTTGATTTGCGAGAATGGTTAAATTCTATGCCTGAAGTGTTCCTTATTGAAGAAGAAGTAAATATGAGACTGGGTGATTTAACGTTCCTTTCCATGCCAGAATCATTCTTGATAGAACGTGAAATGAGTCTCGATCAGGACTATTTAATCATTAACGCACTAAAACAAATCAATAGTACCGATGATATAAATAGCTTGATTCAATATCTTAACATAGAATCTCAACATAATATTTGTATTACTAAGTGTGGTAATAACCTTGAAGAAAATATGATTGTTTTGGAAATTGAATTTAATGAGGAAGCTGAACAAGATAGTGATATTCGTAGAGAAGCTATGCTCAAACTTATAGAAATTAGTCGTAACGACCCTATGCCTGTTGCTGCGGCTGCAAGTCTGGCAATATACACGAGCCAAAACTCACACACACGTCGATTACTTACTTGGCTATTGGGAGAAATTGCTCCTGGCAATTTAACTGTCTTGAATTCCTTAGTTTACTTATTACAGACTAGCCAAGATAAGTTGACTCGTGTGGGGGCTATCGATAGTTTACATAAAGTTATAAAACGGGGGGGTCTGCTCCAGGCGATGGTTGAGAAATTGAAAAATAATTTAACATATCAGGTTTACAAAAACGATTCTGCTCTCTACAATGAATGCTTCAGGATTCTATTATACTATACTCAAACCATATCTTACCCCGACTTTTATCAAGCTTGGCACAAAGACACCCCTACCAACTCCGCAACAGCAAGCCTCAACTTAGCAAACTTACCCCAAATCCTTGCCGCAGCCATTAACAATCAACCCGATTTATGCAGCAAAGTAAAACTAATTTGCATCGACACTCACCAATTCATCGATCCCGAAAACCCCGCCCCAGAAATTTACGATGAGATGCTCAATCAAAATTGTCCAGAGTCGCAAAATGGCTATCCAGATACCATGCAAAAACTCAAACTCTATTGGAATTCCCTGCGCCGCCAAAGCGAAATTCCCCTGTTTTTCATCTGCTACGATTCCACAGCCCTCTCACCCACACCCACAGGAGTTAGCGCTCCATTTCTGAAAGCTTTAAGCAAATTCGATCGCACGATTTGTGTCGTATGCGAAAAAGGGGATATTTCCTTGCCAACTTTTTCACCCAGTCAACCCGATCTAATTGAGGAAATAGTTAAATTTCTCCGCGCGCGCATCAGTTAATCGAGAAGCGTCATAGTCTTTGCGATTGCTTCGCGGGGACGCTCGCAATGACATCCTTCGCTAACTGAACCGTATTGTTCTATATTCTATCATTCCCATATTGCAGTATTTAGGACTTACGCACGAGTGGTGAGAAACCGGGTTTTTTTGCGAAAATACTGCATCTAGACCTTTAATATCGATAAAAACCCGGTTTCTTGGGTATTGATGCGTAATTCCTGAATATCGCTCGCCCCTACTATAAAGAAGAATAAATTACTATCATAGGCAAATATATGGCAAATATTTACGGAAAATAACGATAAAATTCCCGGCGATGTAGAACGCGCATCACTTCTATAACATCTCCGTTAACCTCTATTCCCATACGGTAATCGCCGATGCGGATGCGATAGCGACCACTGTAACCCCTCATGGCTTTAATATTAGGAATCTCCTCCAAAGTGTTGATGGCTTCTAACGTTGTAAAGGCAAGTTCATAGATGCCTTGGTATGATGTCGAACTCTTCAATTGCTTCAAGTCTTTTAGAAAAGCTTCACGGTATTGCACTTCCAAGATAATTACTCCTCAAGATAAGCTAATGCTTCGGCTCTATCTAGCAATGTTGTATTCACAGCTTCATTCATCGCTTTGTTCAGGCAATAATCTTCTACCGCTTCCGCTAAATTCTCCTCTGAAACTTCTCCAGTAGGTAACAGTTGTCGCCATAAATCAATCGGAATTACTACTCCGATCGCCTCGCCGTCTTTGTTGGTAAGATATTCAATATTTATCATGTCTATTTTCCTCAAACCTGAATTTATATCGATTCCTGCCTCTCAGTGTATCCTCTGAAATGCGGTTTTCTGCGAGAGCAATGCTTGCGGGCAAGTGGCAACTTCCCCCCATCACCCCTTAACGCAAACCACCTGCTTCAAAGTTGCCACAACTTCCACCAAATCCGACTGCTGCTGCATCACCTCATCGATCGACTTATAAGCCCCCGGAATTTCATCAATAATATCCTCATCCTTGCGGCACTCAACCCCCTCAGTCTGGCGCACCAAATCATCCAGAGTATATACATTCTTTGCTTTGCTGCGAGACATCAAACGGCCCGCACCGTGACTGCAACTACAGTAACTTTCAACATTTCCCTTGCCTTTCACAATAAAAGACTTCGCCCCCATCGAACCGGGAATAATTCCCAAATCCTCAACTTGCGCGCGCACGGCACCCTTGCGAGTAACGTAGACATCCTCACCAAAATGCACCTCTTTTTCCGCGTAATTGTGGTGGCAATTTACCTGTAACAGCGGTTTAGTAACTTTGCCACCGGCGAGATGCTTTTCGACAATTTTCTTAAACCGATTCATCATGATATCGCGATTAAAACTCGCATAATCCTGCGCCCACTGCAAATCGTGCCAGTAAGCAGCAAACTCTGGCGTACCCGCCACAAAATAAGCTAAATCTTTGTCAGCCAAACTAATTTCTGCCAGTTTAGCTAAATCTTTGGCAGTGTCGATGTGGTGTTGGGCTAGCAGATTGCCGATACCGCGCGAACCAGAGTGCAGCATCAGCCAAACCGAGTTTTCCGTATCAACGCAAACCTCAATAAAATGATTGCCACCGCCGAGGGAACCCAACTGTTTTAAAGCTTTATTATCTTGGTGTTGCACTCCTTGATGCAGTTCCTTGAATTCGCGCCATCCCTGCCAGTTGGTGACAGATTTTTCGACTTCTTTGTTTTCAGCAAATCCGACGGGAATTGCGGCTTCGATATCGAGGCGAATTTGTTTGAGTTTGCCTTCTAATTTGTTGGCGTTAAATGGCATTTTTACTGCCATCATCCCGCAACCAATATCGACGCCCACAGCAGCAGGAATAATTGCTTCTTTTGTGGCAATTACTGAACCGACTAAAGCACCTTTTCCTAAGTGTACGTCGGGCATGAGGGCGACGTGTTTGAATACAAAGGGCAATGAGGCTACATTGGCGGCCATCTTGGTTTCTTGTGCTCCCAGGGCGTGATTTGCCCAGGATAATACTGGTTTTGGGGTGGATATTTCTAATTTTTCGTAGGGCATTTTTGTTTAAATATATTTTGCTCGATACGTTATGTAGTATATTTGTAGCACAAGTATCGGCTAACGTCAACAGCCCGATCGCCAAAAACAACATTTTCAACCAAAAAAGGTGCTGAGTGCGCCCTAAAACCTCAACCCGTACACATCGGACAGACTACAACCTACTGAAAGGCCTTTATTTTTCAGCAAATACGAGTTGTTTGAGTACATCCAACCGCGAACAGTTCCAGTAATCGATGTGGGAAACGATTAAACCGTCGCTGTTAACCTTCAGTTCGCTCCTACCGCTAATTGCCATTTTAGGTTTCCAAGGTAGCGGTGCGATCCAACTCAGAGTCCAGCGAGTGTCTATACTATCTCCAGACTGAGAAATATCGTGCAAATCCATTTGAATTTGTTGAAAAAACGTCCCCATAAACCCGATCATTTTTCGGTAGCGATCGACTCCTGTAAATCGATTCACTGGGTCTTCAAAATAAACATCTTTTGCGTAAATGTTGTAAGTCTGATTTTCCGGGAATCTTTGATAATCGTCTTTGAGAATTTCAATAATGTCCATTTTTCTTAATTAACCGGCACCAAGCCAAAATCTTATTATAATATAATTGTTACCAAAAGCTTTTAACAGCACAACTATGATCGACCTCTACACTTTTACCACACCCAACGGCCGCAAAGTCTCGATCATGCTCGAAGAAATAGGTTTACCCTACAACGTGCACGTCATAGACATCAGCAAAAACGACCAATTTAGCCCAGAATTCATCGCCATCAACCCCAACAGTAAAATACCCGCAATAGTCGATCGCGATAACGGCATCACCGTCTTCGAGTCCGGCGCTATCCTGATCTATCTAGCCGAAAAAGCAGGTCAATTTCTGCCCACAGACAAAGCAGAATACTTTCAAGTGATGGAGTGGCTGATGTTTCAAATGGCCAGCGTCGGGCCAATGTTCGGTCAGCTAAACCACTTCAGACGCTTTGCACCGGAACAAATTCCCTATGCAATTCAACGCTACGAAAAAGAAACTTTGCGACTCTACGGAGTATTAGATTCTCAACTAGCAAAACACGCATACATATGCGGCGACTATTCGATCGCCGATATCGCGACTTATCCGTGGGTGGCTATTTACGAATTTCAAGGATTAACCCTCGACAACCATCCCCACCTCAAACGTTGGGTAGAAACCTTGCAGAAGCGTCCCGCCGTTGAGCGCGGTATGGCTGTTCCAGCTATACAAAAATAGCACTTTTTTGTGGCGGGCTCGCGTGCCCACCCCACAGTAATCTTATGATTTTGGGCGGGCTCGCGTGCCCGCCCAAAATCAACTTTACTCGGGTGCATCTCAGTTTTGCATTTGTAGTAGTGCTGTCCCGCTCGGGTGCTTTACAAAGCACGCGAGATCGGGACAGCACTGTAAAAAAAAATATTTTTGCGAAAATGAGATGCTCCCATTCACTCTTTTTTGAACTGGCTTCTAGCCCGTTCAAAAAAATCCCTACAACCTAATCAGCAAAGTGCTTAATAATCGCCTCAGCAAACTCCGAACACTTGAGTTCCGGCACCGGAGGCTCCATCAACCTTGCCAAATCATAGGTAACTTCACCGTTAGAAATTGCAGCGCCCAAACCCTTCTTAATCAAATCTGCGGCTTCCTGCCATCCCATATATTCTAACATCATCACCCCCGACAAAATCAGGGAACCGGGATTAACTCGATCGAGACCGGCGTGTTTCGGTGCAGTGCCGTGAGTTGCCTCAAAAACAGCACATTCATCACCAATATTCGCACCGGGGCCCATGCCCAATCCGCCCACAATAGCAGCGGCCGCATCTGACAAATAATCACCGTTTAAATTCATAGTCGCCAAAATCGAATATTCGGCTGGTCGAGTTTGAATTTGTTGGAAAATACTATCAGCAATCCGGTCATTGACCATGATTTTTTCTTTCCACTTTCCGCTACCGTGACTTTCCCAAATTGCGGACAAAACATCGGCAACTTCTTTACAAATTACGGCTTGTTTTTCGGGTGTCAAAGCGTCGTAGCCCGGATCTATTTGGCGGGCATTGTCTTCTAAGCTAATCTCGGGATTGTGCTCTTTGTTCCCGAGAATCCAAGATTCTCTTTCTGTTACGCAATCAGCGCGAAATTCGGTGGTTGCCAACTCGTAACCCCAATCTCGGAAACCTCCTTCGGTGTATTTCATGATGTTGCCTTTGTGCACCAAGGTTACTTGCTGCTTGTCTTTTGGCAACCGCAAAGCGTGGGTAATTGCCCGCCGTACTAAACGCTGAGAACCGCTTTTGCTAATTGGTTTAATTCCGATCGCAGAATCGAGGCGTATTTGTTTTTTGCCGTGTTCTGGCGTTGCGGGAATTAACTCATTGTTGAGGTATTCAATTAGTTTGTTACCGATTTCGCTGCCTTGTTTCCATTCAATTCCCAGGTAAATATCTTCTGTATTTTCCCGGTAAATAATTACGTCTAGCAGTTCGGGAGTTTTGTGCAGCGATGGGGTGCCATCATAATATTTGCAGGGCCGCACGCAGGCGTAGAGGTCAAATATTTGGCGCAAGGCTACGTTGAGCGATCGAATTCCGCCACCTACTGGGGTTGTCAGCGGGCCTTTGATGGCGACGCCGTATTCTTTGATGGCGTCTAGGGAATCTTGGGGCAGATACTGGTAGGTACCGTAGACATCGCAGGCTTCGTCGCCTACGTAAATCTTGAACCAGTTAATTTTCCGCTGGCCGCCGTAAGCCTGTTCTACCGCAGCATCCATGACTTTCTGGGATGCCGGCCACAAGTCTACGCCCGTACCGTCGCCGCGTATGAAGGGGATAATTGGGTCGTTGGGGACGATCGGCGAACCGTCTTTGAAAGTAATTTTAGAACCAGTTGTCGGGGCTACAATTTTTTCGTACATATCTTAACAGTGCGGATAGCAATGTTCCCTATTTTGCCACGATTGTCTGTCTAAACCTCAATAAATCCTAATTTTTGTCTAAATTTAAATTTGATGTTTGGGCGATCGGCTGCCCGTCACTGTGATGATATGTGGATAGTAGATGAAAAAAAGTAGCAAATATAGCAGATTTTTGGCTCAAATATGGTCTTCTGTTTATGTTTTGTCGCTAATGTTGAGACATTGTTGAAGCGAGTCAAAATGGCGATTGCTTTTGAACCGCAGATGAACGCAGATTATTTTGAGGATATGGCAACCGCCAAGACAATTAGGAAGTTCTTAATTTCTGAAATATAAGATTTTATTGCTTCTTCTTTCCTCCTTCCTCCTTGCTTCTTTCCTTCTTCCTTCTTCTTGCATTTATTTGCGATATTTTTCCTTCTGCATATTCTTTTTCACAACCCACAAAATAAAGCCGATGACAATAGTCACAGCCACTATTTTGGAAACAGGAGCTAGGTAATCATCTACAAGTGCATAATTTTCACCTAATTTATATCCGGCAAAAGTGAGGAAACTCACCCACAAAATTGTGCCGATTGTTGAGTAGACTAAAAACGGGATTAAAGCCATATTGTTGATGCCAGCAGGCAGGGAAATTAGGGTGCGAACTCCCGGTACCAGGCGACACAAAAATACGGCTTTGTTGCCGTGTCTGTTAAACCATCTATTTGCTTTGTCAATATCGGCGCCTGATACTGTAATCCACTTGCCGTATTTGTCGGCTAAATTCCTCAAGCGTTCTTCGCTCAATATTTTACCCGCATAGTACCAGGGAAGTGCGCCTAAGACTGTGCCGATCGTCCCTGCTGCGATCGCCGGTATCATCTGCATATCGCCCTTGGATGCGGTGAATCCTGCCAGCGGCATAATCAATTCTGAGGGGATCGGCGGGAACAAGTTTTCTAAGAACATCAACAGTGCAATGCCTAGATAGCCCATCGACTGCATTGTGTTAGTTATCCATTCAACCATTTTGATTTAATAATTGGTAATAGGTACAGCAGAAGTCATCAGTCATTAGTCATTAGTCATTAGTCATTAGTCATTAGTCATTTTGCTCGTTCCTAGGCTCTGCCCATTGGTGACAACTTAAGACTGAAAGTCCTGAGAAATCTCGTTTTTACCTGAGTCTAGATCCCCCTAAATCCCCCTTAAAAAGGGGAGTAGGGGTTGACTTTGATCTGATTCCGGTTCCCCCCTTATTAAGGGGGGTTAGGGGGGCTCTAGACTTCGACACAAACAAGAAAGACTGTTGGTTTAACCTTAAGTTGTCAGCAATAGGATTGTTTCTACAACTCTAAACTCTGATTAGGTGCCAGAAGTCCAAGAGTTGGTGTACTCAATTTGATCGGGAGTCAAGGTATCAATGAAAATACCCATTGCTTCCAATTTTAGACGGGCAATTTCTCTGTCAACTTCTACGGGGATTGAATGAATACCCGGCTCTAGTTTGCCTTTGTTTGTGACAAGATGTTCGGCGGCTAAGGCTTGGTTAGCAAAACTCATATCCATGACAGCGCTGGGGTGTCCTTCGGCTGCTGCCAAGTTGATCAAACGGCCTTCGCCCAACACAATAATCGACTTGCCATTATTGAGACGGTATTCTTGAGTGAAAGAACGAACTGTTTTCACGTCGGTGCTTTTTGCGCCGAGGGATTTGAGGTCGATTTCAATGTCGAAGTGACCGGAATTGCAAACCATTGCGCCGTCTTTCATGGTGTCGAAATGTTCGGCACGAATGACGTGTTTGTTGCCGGTAACGGTGATGAAGATATCGCCGACTGTTGCTGCTTCGTCCATCGGCATCACGCGGAAACCGTCCATCACTGCTTCGATCGCCCGGATCGGATCGATTTCGGTGACAATTACGTTGGCGCCCATGCCGCGGGCGCGCAGTGCCGTGCCTTTGCCGCACCAACCGTAGCCTGCAACCACAATATTTTTACCGGCTAACAAGATGTTGGTAGCGCGGATAATGCCGTCTAGAGTAGATTGACCGGTGCCGTAGCGGTTGTCAAAGAAGTGCTTCGTATCTGCGTCGTTGACGTTCATGGCGGGGAAAGTCAGCACGCCATCTTTCAACATAGCGCGCAGGCGCACGATGCCTGTGGTGGTTTCTTCCGTAGTTCCGATCAAGTCGGAAATTTGGTTGGGGCGGTGCTGGATCAGCGCTGCTACCACGTCGCTACCGTCGTCGATGATGATGTTTGGACGGTGGTCGAGGGCTGTGTTAACGTGACGTTCGTAGGTAGCCGCGTCTTCTCCTCTGAGGGCGAAGACGGAAATGCCGTAGTCTTCAACTAGGCAAGCTGCTACGTCATCTTGGGTGCTCAGGGGGTTGCTGGCGATGAGTACAGCGTCTGCACCGCCCATTTTCAGGGCGATCGCCAAATGAGCTGTTTCTGTGGTGACGTGGCAGCAAGCTGAAATACGGATGCCTGCGAAGGGCTTTTCTTTAGCGAAGCGTTCTTGAATTTGACGCAATACCGGCATTTCGCGGCCGGCCCACTCGATACGTTGCTTGCCCAACGGGGCGAGGGATAAGTCTTTGACTTCGTGTTTAATTTTGACGGATGTAGCTACCATGTATGTTATTTCCCAGAAATCATCAAACTTTGTTAGTTTTAGCAGATTATCCCATCGGCGGGCAAGTTTTGCGATTTTAGTCGATCGCGATCGGCGGTGCAGATCTTAAATTTTGATTGTGAGCGATCGATTCAATGGAGTCAGTCGCACCGCTAGACTCAAAAAATGGGAGCATCTCAGTTTTGCAAGAAGCATTTTTTATCTTCCGTGCGAGCTGTCGCGAGCTCGCGTGCTTATACACGCACGCGATCGGGGACAGCACTATAAATGCAAAGCCTACTCAATCTTTTTTGTGAGCGCGGCGTTCTTGAATTATATGAATAATCGAAGGCACAAAAGAAAGTACAATTATTCCGCCAACAATCGGCAGTAAATATTGGTCAACTTTCTCCGGAGGAATCATCTTTCCCAAATAATAACCGAGCAGCGTTAGCCCCACTGTCCAAACAAACCCGCCGATCAGGTTGTAAAACATAAATGTTTTGTATTTCATTGCCGCCACTCCCGCCACTATCGGCGCAAAAGTGCGGACAATTGGCATAAATCTCGCCAGTACCACTGCTTTTTGGCCGTGTTTTTCGTAGAAGTTTTCGGTTTTATCTAAATATTCTTTCTTAAACAGCCAGGAATCTTCCTTGTTAAATAAGCGACGGCCCCAACGGTGTCCGCTTGCATAGCCCACATTATCGCCTGCCACGGCGCAGACAAAACACCCAAAAATTAGCGTCCAAATATTCATAGAGTTTGGCCCAGCAGCCACAATTCCCGCAGCAAACAGCAGGCTGTCTCCCGGCAGAAAAAAACCGAACAGCAATCCGGATTCCGCGAACACAATAGCCCAAATTCCCAAATATCCGAAGGTTTTAATCAGTTGCTGCAAATCAAAATTCATCTTTCTGTTTTTCCGAGGAATGAGCTAAGCAGTACATATATGACATCTATGATATCACAATACTTCGGACAGTATGGGGCATCGAGTACCCCAAACCCAGGCGGGCTTACTTGTGGACTATTTTTTGAAAGTTAAGTAAGAGTCCTAACTTTCAAAAAATTCGTTGAAAATGGCCAGAATCGCGCTGTAAAGCTTACAGGGGCTGTAAAAAACTGTCCGGACTATTGATATCATTGTCTGTTGAATATAGCATAAACGAGGGTCGGGAAAAATCAGAAATTAGCCAGCGTTCGATTATTTCCATAAAAATTTATTTGATTTCAAATTTAACAATGGGCGTCGTAATTCAACAAATCCAAACTAGCTTGTTAAATCTGCTGGGTCAAGCGATCGAGGCAATGCCGTCAATAGCAGCGGCCTTGGCAGTTATTTTGCTAACTCGCACCGCAGCTAGGTTTGTGCGACGAATGAGTTCGGCAGCTTCTCAACTTACTGTCAAAAGTTTGTCTTTGCGATCGCTCACGAGTGCAAACTGCCTATATCCTGACTTGGGCGATCGCCCGTTCGATCGCCTGCGCGATCGCCCGTTCCCGGCTTTGCGTCCGGGAGACATCATCGGCTTGTTAGGATTGAGTTCAGTAGCTGTTAGTTTCGCCTTCCAAGACATCTTCAAAAACTTTTTAGCGGGAATATTGATGCTGCTGCACGAACCGTTTCAATTAGGCGACCAGATAATTGTAGAAGGCTTTGAAGGTACTGTTGAAGAGATTTCGATGCGTTCAACTCAAATTCTGACTTATCAGGGAGAGCGAGTGATTGTGCCGAATGCGATCGTATTTACCAATTCAGTGCGGGTACTCACAGCCATGCCGCACAGGCGAACCGACCTGCCTTTAATTTTAGACTACGATACCGAACCTTCCTTAGCAATTGAAACCTTGGTTCAAGCTATTTCCGAAGTCGAAGGCGTTTTTTCGCAACCAACCCCAGAAGTAGATATTTCAGGTCTTAACGATGGTTATTTGCATCTGATTGTCCGCTATTGGACGCTGCCGGAACAAGCACAGGTGCGACGGACAAAAACCAGGGCTGTGGTGGCGATTAAAGCAGCGTGCGATCGAGCGGACATTAGAATTCCTCAACCCGTACCGGTGAAGTTGTATGACTTACGCTCCTCGAACAACTCTGCGTCAAATTCAGCTAGCGACGCATAATTAAGCTGCTGCGAGAGGGGGAGAGGGCGAGAGTGGGAGAGTGCCAGATGCTCCAAAGGAGCATCTCAATTTTTGCAAAAAGCATTTTTTATTCTAGTGCGAGCTGTCGCGAGAACGCGTATTTTACAAGCAAGCGAGCTCTCTACAGCACTACAAATGCAAAACAGAGATTCTCCCTGCGAAACATCCTCTTTCTTCCCTATTCCTTCTTGCTTCTTCCTTCTTGCTTCTTCCTTCTTGCTTCTTCCTTCTTGCTTCTTCCTTCGGAATTCTTCAATCAAACAAAAGGCGAGCCGATTTCCCATCAGCGCGCCTGCACACAGTATTCTTTTTTTTCAAACGTAATTGAGCAGATCGTTCCGTTTCAAAAAATTATCAAACTGTCTTGCTAGCGCGGCGGCGGCGTGCTGCAACCAATCCGCCCAAACCGAGAGCCAAACCAGTCATGGTAATCGGTTCGGGAACTGCTTCTGCGCTGACGGTGAAGTCTTGGAAGTCTGCCTCGTTGCCGTTACCGCGATCGTCGAAGGAGATTAGCGTGCCTCCATTAAACACAGAACCTGTTCCGTTTGTGTACGATCCGGCAGCTTGGAAGGTGTTCGTTGTTTCTCTGCCGAGTGCGTTCCACAGTGGCAATGCCGCGCCAAACACCGCTTGCTGGCTGCCAGCGAAGTCAGTGTTCAAGGCTGAGGTCGAGTAGACAGTGCCGTTGCCACCACTGTTGAGTCCCAAAGTGTAAACTTGATTTGCCAGGAATGTGAATACTGCCGAGCCAGAACCCAAGACTGTATTGCCCAGAGATCCTTTCCATTCGTTCTCGCGGCCATTGTCTGAGGATTTAGTTTCCGAAAACAGGGTGCTAACTAGAGATTTCGCTGAGCCGTTTACTTCGTAAATTCCCAAAGAGGAAGTGTACATACCGTGAGACTCTTTGAAGTTAAACATGACATCTGTATTTTTGCCGAAGGTGATACCGTTGGTACCAAAGGAGAAGGCTTGGGCTGGAGATCCTGCTCCTAATAAAGCGGTGGCGGCTGCGGTAGCTGTTAGGGCGGATAAGAGTTTAGTATTCATTACCTGATTCCTTTTGTTGGAAGATATTAATAATTTTATTATCTGATACTTTGTGTATTTTTTTTGCACTTTATGTGAATTTTGACATACTCTTTATCAAGCCTTTACAAATCCTTTATAAATGCTGTCGAGGGAATCGGCAACCGGGCGATCGCTCCCTAAAAATACACACCAAAAATCATAAAAATTGTGGCGATAAACCTTGGATTCGCGGTCATGCGAGCGCGAACCGGCCAAACTGATTTGGGTCGGGTTTATCCTAATTTTTGATTTTATTCCAAGTCTAAATCCTTAACAGCAAACACTTACGTATAAACACCGTCACTTCCGCGAAATCTGACAGTTATAAAAGTTTTCTATTAACCAGAAACTGGGAATATTTGTTTTTTGGAACTTGCGTATGGGAGTTAAAGTAGTCGATCGCTCGAGTAAATTACTTACAAACGGAGATCGTTGGGTTGAGGTATTTTGGTTGAACTACGGAGAGCCCGCGCCGTGACAGAACCCAAAGATGCGATCGAGAGCGGCTTTCTGCTTTCACAATTGCTGAGCCGATTGCACCTCCAGAAATACCATATATAGAAGCTCTTGGCAAGCCCTAATCGCGATCGCATTAAAAAAGACCGCTGTAGCGTTCCTCAGCCCAAGGTTCACCCCTGCGGTGGTAGCCGTTGCGTTCCCAAAAACCGAGTTGTTCGGTTTCTGTAAACTCCAGGCCGTTAATCCATTTCGCGCTTTTCCAAGCGTACAAGTGCGGAACTACCAGCCGCATCGGGCCGCCGTGGTCGGGGGATAGGGGTTCGCCGAAGACGGTGTGGGCGAAAAAGTTTTCGGAGCGCAGGAAGTCGTCGATCGCAATATTAGTAGTGTAGCCGCCGTAGCAGTGCTCCAGGACGTGCAGAGCCGATCGATCGACTTCTACGTGGTTCATAAAATCTGTGACTTTGACTCCCGTCCACTGCACGTCAAGTTTTGACCAGCGGGTGACGCAGTGAAAATCGGCAGTAAAGTTACTTTGGGGCATGGCCTGGAAGTCTGACCAAGTGAAGGTTTTTGGTTTGGCCAATCCCCAGACTTTAAATTCCCAACTCTCGATGCTGACGGAGGGTGTATCGCCGTAGGTCAGGACGGGAAAGCCGTTGGCGAGGTATTGACCAGGGGGGACGCGATCGCTGTTTTCTGATTCTGGCTTGCGAAAAAATTTGCCCTGCATTGATTCAAGCTCTACAGTAAATGACTGCAATCCTCAGTATAACTTACAGAGAAGGGCGCATCGCAATTGAGATCCAGGTATTCGGCTGTCATCACTTATGTAGAAAGAAATATCCCCCAACTCTGCCCTATGCCGACCTAATTCTGCCGTTTGAGAGAGCCAAAGCTAAAAATTAAACAAGTCTTGCCCCACCGTATTAATTCCCTAACCTTAAATCTTATCAAAATTAATGGTACATTTCCGAATCTTTGATGTATTGTTACAATATGCTGAGATGCCATATGTAATGTAAAAAAAATTTAATGGGGTAAAAACCATGATCGCAAGTTGCTTGATTCCGTTTACGCTCTGCTTGATTGCTGGGTGGGTGACTGCTGGGACTGACAACAGAACGCTAGACGGGATTCCGGCTCCGATAGCTGCAATTATTGGAGTGTGTTCGTTAATTTGGTTTTTGGCTGTGTGTCCTTGGCCTGTGGAACTCGCTCTAGTCTTGGCGGTGCTGGTTTTAGGCAAAGCTTACCTGCAAAATATCTTGAAAGTCGGCTGAACTTTCGCAAGCTGGCGCTCCTAGATTTGCGGGAGCGCGAGCGTCGTCGGGTGCTTCTACTTTATTGAAAAATTTTCGCTTTTGGCGATTGTTTGGGTTGTGTTCTCAGAGCAAGCCCCAACGGCAAAAGCAACCCTAGCATTGGTAAAATTCAATTTAGATATTTCGGTCAAAAAATTAGAACATCAAGGTGGTCGTTAGAGCGCACATAATATAAGGTGCGCACTGCGCACCCTACATATTGAGTAAGTCAAATGGCGAGCTGTTAAATTGGCAAGCGATTGATATCTTTATTAGAACCAATTACTACCATCACTTCGCCGTTTTTCAAGCGTTCGTTTGGCTGGGGATTGATCTCGAACTTGTCGGCGCGACCGACTGCGAGCAAGTTCAAACCGTACCGGCGCCGGAGATCCAAATCAGCAATGGTTTTACCGTCAAATTTTTCAGGAACGAGCAACTCAACAATGCTGTGATTTGGGTCGAGGTCAAAGCGTTCTAAAATGCTGGGTTGTGTAAGAATGCGGGCTAAAGAGCAGCCCATTTCTCGTTCGGGAAAAACTACATGATCGGCGCCGACTTTTTTCAACAGTTTTAAGTGAGTTTCCGAGGAAGCTTTGGCGATTACGTGAGTTACCCCGCCTTCTTTAAGGTTGAGGGTGGTGGTAATGCTTTCTGCTAGGTAATTGCCGATCGCCACAATCACTGTTTCAAATTCAAATATACCTGCTTCCTGTAGAGCGCTAGGCTCAGTAGAATCTAACTGCACAATGTGAGCAGAAATGCGATCGTTCAAAGCTTGAGTTACTTTTTTTTCGTCGGTGTCAACCCCGAGGACTTCGTAACCCAAGCCGTGCAGAGTCGAACACACAGCTCTGCCGAAACGTCCCAAACCAATAACTGCAAATTGCTTGTTTTCGGCGCGCAAACTGCGAAAAAATTTTAAAGATGAAAGGTTCACGCTCATATTCAGCGCTCAAGGTCTGGATATTCAAATTTTAGCACAGACAGCGCTGCCTCCTTTTGATTTTTGAGTAAATAGTAAAAGTTGATTTGGGTTGTTACCCATTGTTTAGATTATCAGAAACGAGGCAGGATTTTGCTATCCGACTAACAAACTTTCCTCAGCATACTTAAAAGTTCTGGGTTTGGGGTCGCCGAATGCGGCACTCATCAGCAGCAGCACGCCAACCCGACCTATGTACATGGTAGCAATCAAAATTAATTTGCCGATCGCCGAAATTTTGGCTGTAATCCCTGTGGAAAGACCGACTGTGCCAAAAGCTGACACTGCCTCAAACAGCACTTGGATAAATTCTAGTTCGGGATTGGTCAGCTCGATTAAAATTGCCGATGAGAAGGCGACTAACAGCGATCCGAAGACTACGCTAATGGTTTTCAAAATCAGTGCTGCTGGGATTTGACGCTGATAGGACTGCACCTCTTCCTGGCCTTCGAGAACTGCTGCGGTACAGCTAAACAATATTCTAAAAGTTGTGGTTTTGATGCCGCCGCCGGTGCTACCGGGACTGGCGCCGACAAACATCAGCGCGATCGTCATAAATAGTGCGGCTTCGCTCATTTTGCCGATATCTATTGTATTGAATCCTGCCGTGCGGGGAGTAACTGATTGAAACCAAGCTGCCATTACCTTTTGCGGAAAATTGAGCGGTCCGAAAGTTCCTGGATTGTTGTATTCCAGCAGCAAATATGCTATGGTTCCTAAAATTAAAAGGGCAGCAGTTGTACTGGTGACAACTTTAAAGTTGAGGGAAAAAACTGTGCAGATGGGGCTTTTGTTGAAGCGATCGCGCAGCCACAGGTACATTTCCATAATTACTTGATAGCCAATTCCCCCAAATACGATCAAACCGGTGACTGTGAAGTTAATTACAGGCGAATTGACGTAGCGGATTAAATTATCTGAATAGATGCTAAATCCGGCGTTGTTAAAGGAATTAACGCTGTGAAATATAGCAGACCAGAGACCGTCTTTAAATCCGTATTCTGGGACGAAAACCAACATCAGCAAAAACACTCCAGTTAATTCAAACAAAACGGTTGTTGCTAGAATTGACTGCACGAGTTGCACTACGCCCGCTAGTCCGGTTTTGTCCAGTGATTGTTGCAAGGCAATTTTGTCTTTTAGGCCAAAGCGGCGGCCCAATAACAGCAGCAAGAAAGTTGTGGCTGTCATGTAGCCCAAGCCTCCTATTTGCACCAGTAACACGAGGCACAGTTGCCCCCAAAAAGAGTAATATTTTCCGACATCGACTACAGATAAGCCTGTGACGCAGACGGCGGAAGTAGAGGTAAAGAGTGCTGTGATTGGATCGCTCCAAGTTCCATCAATTGTGGAAAATGGCATCATCAGTAGTAGAGCACCTGCGGTAATGACGGCGAGAAAGCCCAAGCAAATGGTTCGCGAGACGGTCATTAGATTTTAGATTTTAGATTGTAGATTTGAGATTTGAGAGGGAATCCACAAATCGATTTGAGATTTGAGACTTCGGCCTTGGCGAGCGTCGAACGATTTGAGATTTGGGATTTTAGAGGGAACCCACAAATCGATCGCCTGGCTGGAAATAAGGATATCTCTGCGAGTGCGAGTGCAGGCGGTCGAGATCGCACTTTCGCCGCCAACTGCGATGACAACAACGGGAAAATCACGGTAGAATTCCTGTAATAACTTGCGATCGTGCGATGACATCAACACTTTACCAGCAAATTCAGCAACTTTACGACGCTTCTAGCGGTTTGTGGGAGCAGGTGTGGGGCGAACATATGCACCACGGTTACTACGGCCCGGATGGCAATTTAAAAAAAGAGCGCCGACAGGCTCAGATTGATTTGATCGAAGAACTGCTCTTCTGGGCCCGAGTGCCGACAGAGAAGGCACTATCTGAACCTTACCGCATTCTGGATGTCGGTTGCGGCATCGGCGGCAGCACGCTGTATTTGACCGAAAAGTTTGGTTCGATCGCCCAAAATAATTTAAAGTCGGATGGTGGGGTCGATCGAGATTTTAGTCGATCGGGCGAACCAAGCAAAACGGGCGATCGGGTGACAGCCACCGGGATTACCCTGAGTCCGGTACAGGCCAACAGAGCGATCGAACGCGCTAAAATGGCTGGACTGGAAAACAATGTCAATTTTTTGGTAGCAGATGCTTTAAATATGCCTTTTCCTGACGAGTCCTTCGACTTAGTTTGGTCACTCGAAAGCGGCGAACATATGCCCGACAAAATTAAGTTTTTGCAGGAATGTTGCCGCGTGCTCAAGCCGGGAGGAACTTTGATTTTGGCAACTTGGTGTCACCGCCCGCTGGGAGAAACGGCGGGAGAATTGACTGATGCAGAGAGAAAGGAATTGGCAGAAATTTACCGGGTTTATGCTTTACCTTATGTGATTGCTTTGCCGGAATATGAGGAGATTGTTCGCAGTTTGCCTTTCACAAGTATTCGCAGCGCTGATTGGTCAAAGGCTGTTGCTCCTTTTTGGGATGTGGTGATCGATTCTGCTTTGACTCCGAGCGCGATTTGGGGTTTGTTGACGAGTGGTTGGACGACTATTCAAGCTGCACTTGCTCTCGGATTGATGAGCCGGGGATATGAGAGCGGATTGATTCGTTTCGGGCTGATTTGTGCTGTAAAATAATGGGGATAGAGCAGAGATTTTTTGAGTTGTGAGTTGAGGGGTAAGGTGTTCTTCGGAGCATTGGTGTTAACTTGAGATTAAAGGTAGTATGAGTCTACTGTTTGATGATTATGCCCGATCCCCCCGGCGCCCCCCTGATAGTCGGGGGGGACTGGAGCGATCGAAGTTCCCCTTTTTTCATGGGGACTGGAGCGATCGAAGTCCCCCGACTATCAGGGGGATGCGAGGGGGATCTAGACTACGCCAAAAGCGAGAATTGTCGTGCTACCCGGATAGTCGGGGAAAGACGAAAACTCTCTCAAAGTGGGTCTTCTTAAGGGGGAGTGAGGGGGATCTAGACTCAGCTACAAGCGGGATTTATCAGGAATTAGAGACGATTATTGACACTAATGGCTCGGGAAATAGCTCTACAGAATGTTTTTTTTGGTGCGTTTGTAGGATTTATGGGAAACGATTCGATTGGTAAATCTTGGATTGATGAAAATGGCTCGGCTCCGCCAAGCTGGGTGAGGGCTTTTTGGGAGTTTTCTCGGCCGCACACGATTATCGGCACTACCTTGAGCGTAATGGCTTTGTATGCGATCGCCCAAAGCACCCGATTATTTGCGAAGCCTATACTTCTGCCCCTAGCTTTTGCTTGGTTGGCTTGCATTTGCGGCAATATTTATATTGTGGGATTGAACCAGTTAGAAGATGTTGAAATTGATAAAATTAATAAGCCGTATTTGCCGATCGCCTCGGGAGCGTTTTCTCGCAAGACTGGGGAATTAATTGTAAGTGTAACGGGAATGATCGCTGTTTTGACGGCTGTTTTGCAAGGCCCGTTTTTGCTGGCTACAGTTGGCGTTAGTTTGGCGATTGGGACTGCTTATTCTCTGCCGCCAATTCGGTTGAAACGGTTTCCTTTTTGGGCGGCGCTGTGCATTTTTACGGTGCGGGGCGCGATCGTCAATTTAGGGCTGTTTCTCCACTTTAATTGGGTTTTGGGTTTGGGAAGGGCGAAAAGCGCTTTTTCGGGCTGGAGTTGGGATAGCGCGTCTTTGGGGATTCCGGCGGAAGTTTGGGTGCTGACGGTTTTTGTGATTGTGTTTACTTTTGCGATCGCCATTTTCAAAGATATCCCTGACATGGAGGGCGATAAGCAATACAATATTACTACGTTTACAATTGAGCTGGGCAAGCGGGCCGTCTTTAATTTGTCTCGCTGGGTGTTGACGGTTTGCTATTTGGGCGCGACTTGGGCGGGAGCAGTCGCATTGTCTAATGTTAATTTAGTATTTTTGGCAGTTTCTCATTTCGTGGCTTTGGGTTTGATGTGGTTTTGGAGTGCTAAGGTTAATTTGGACGAGCCAAAAGAAATTGCTGATTTTTATCAGTTTATCTGGAAGTTGTTTTTCTTAGAATATTTGATTTTTCCCGCAGCTTGTTTGTTAGGGTAGAAGTTCGGCAGCGGATTTTGTAGCGGATGTAGCGGATTTAATGTAGGTCATTTTAGAACCGATTTTGTAATCACTTTAATACATTTAACGATGTTGAGGGAAGAAGGAAGGAAGAGTTAACAGATTAGAATAAGTTGGTAATTACAAGTTAGCGAACTCCCAAACAACAAAGACAACTATGGCTTCTCAGAAAAAATTGCAAAAATCTGCCGTCAAACTAGGTGCTGAAGATTCTTTGAACATAGCTTGGGAATATCACCAAGCGGGGCGTTTGTTAGAAGCTGAAAATTTGTACCGGCAAATCGTAGAAGTGCAGCCGGATTCAGCAAATGTGTTGTGTTTGTTGGGAATAGCGCTTAGACAGCAGGGAAAAGTTGCTGAGGCGATCGACTTTTACGATCGCGCGATCGCCCAAAACCCCGATTTTGTAGAAGCACATTTGAACAAAGCCCATGTTTTGATGGATCTAGGGGAAAGTCACAGGGCGATCGCCAGTTACGAACAAGTCATCAAAATCCAGCCAAATTCGGCACTATCATACAATAATTTGGGCTGGATTAAACAGCAATTGGGCGAAACAGACGCAGCAATTTTATATTACCAAACAGCGCTGCAACTCGACCCTGACCGCATCCAAACTGCGCACAATTTAGCAGGTTTATTCAAACAAAAAAATAAATTAAATGATGCAGTAGCCTGTTATATGCACGCTTTAAAAATAAATCCCAATTTGACCTATTCTCTGATCGGGTTGGGAAGGATTTTGCAGGAGCAAGGTGAATTAGCAGAAGCTTTTAAATGCTACAAGAAAGCTCTAGAAATAGAACCAAACAATCCAGAAGCTCAAAACAATGTCGGAGCATTTTACCACGAACAAGGCAATGCCAAAGCAGCAATCTCCCACTACCGACAAGCATTAAACTTTAAGCCGGACTTCGTGGATGTTATTAACAACCTCGCCCACGCTTTAGTAGATTTAGGAGAATTTCAAGAGGCTTTTGCTTGTCACCTTCGAGCCTTGGAATTGCAGCCAGACAACGCCATCGCACACCTGGAATTAGCCTTGACTTTGCTATTGTTTGGAGATTTTAAGCGCGGTTTTGCTGAATACGAGTGGCGGTGGCGCACGAACCAAGTAGAACCGAGACAATTTCAACAGCCACTTTGGGATGGTGCGGATTTGCATGGGAAAACTATTTTACTTCACGTTGAGCAAGGCTTCGGCGATTCGATTCAGTTTATTCGCTACGCGCCGATTTTGCACAGCCGAGGCGCTAAAGTTATGGTGGCTTGCTATCCAGAATTGATGCGGTTGTTTGCGACAGTTGCCGAGATTGAATGTTTATCAGTCTGTTTTGAAGATTTGCCAGAATTTGACGTTCACGCACCGCTGATGAGTTTACCCAGAATTGTGGGGACAACTCTGGAAACAATCCCGACAAATGTTCCTTATTTAGCTCCGCCTGCTGAGTGCAGTTTTGCGCTGGCTTCTGATGCAAACTTGAAGGTGGGGATTGTTTGGGCGGGAAGTCCAAAACGGCGGAAAGATAATCAGCGTTCTTGCAGTTTAAGCGATTTTATGCAATTCTTGGATGTGCCGGGAATTGCTTTTTATAGTTTACAAAAAAACTTATCGGATAGCGATCGCACTTTGTTGCATCACCACTTGGTGCCGGATTTGAGTCCGCATCTGAACGACTTTGCTGATACGGCTTCTGCTATATCTCAACTGGATTTAGTGATTGCGGTTGATACCTCGGTTGTACATTTGGCTGGTGCTTTGGGTAAACCGGTTTGGGTGCTGCTTTCTTTTGCTCCTGACTGGCGCTGGCTGCTGGAGCGCGAAGACAATCCTTGGTATCCAACTGCAAGGCTTTTTCGCCAAAGTCAGCCGGAAAGTTGGCAAGAATTGTTTGATGATGTACACGCGGCTTTGAGTTTATTTGCGATCGCACATTCTCCTACTTCTTCCGAGGATTTTGCGAAAAATCAGCCACTGGAAATGACAGGCGAAAGCTCGGTTGAGGAGAGTCAACAAATATTTGCGATCGCGAATGCAGCGTTAGGTAATGGCTCCGCAGTCAAGCAATCGCCGGAAATTGAGACATCTGTGGCGATCGCAAATTCGGTTGTTTTAGAGGATTTATTGCGGCAAGCAGAACATTTAATGGAAATAGGCGAGAAGCAAGAGGCGAGATCCCTTTACGAACAAATAATCTCTCTCGCTCCAAATTGCGTGCAAGCGCGGATTAATTTTGGTTTCCTCCACCAAGAAAAGGGCGAGTTAGACGCAGCTATTCCGCATTACCAAGAAGCTTTAGCCCTCGATCCAAATATTCCTCAAACAGCATACAACTTGGCAAAGATTTTTGAGGAACAAGGTCAAGTTGAAGAGGCGATCGCACATTACGAACAAGCTCTTGCCGCTGAACCGGATTTTGTGCCCGCACTGATTAATTTAGCGGTGGCGCTGCAAGAAAAGGGCGAACTTTTAAGAGCGCTCGATCTGTATCGGCGAGCGCTGGAAATTCAACCCCATAGCTGGGAAGCTTACAACAATCTGGCAACAGTGTTGCAAGAACAGGGCAATTTAGAAGAGGCGCTGGAGTATTATCACAAAGCTCTGGAATTGCTGCCGGATTTTGTAGAAGCTATCAATAATTTAGGCAGGACTTTTCTGGAAAAAGGCGCGGTTGAAGATGCGATCGCCTGTTACAGACGCGCGATTCATTTGAATCCAAATCATGCTAGCGCTCACCTGAATTTGTCCTTGGCTTTGCTGTTGGCGGGAGATTTAGAAAATGGTCTCGCTGAATACGAGTGGCGCTGGCACATTAAAGAATTTAAAACAGGTCATTCCTGTTTTTTGACGGCGCCGGGAAATACACTTTCGGCGAGAGAATACCGGCCGCTGTGGGATGGTTCCAATTTGCAGGGAAGGACTGTTTTGCTGCACGCCGAACAAGGTTTAGGCGATTCGCTTCAGTTTATTCGCTACGTTGCGATCGTCAAAAATCAAGGCGGTAGGGTAATTGTTGACTGTTACCCGCAATTGCGCCGTTTGTTTGCCATGGTTGATGGCATTGATTTGCTGATAGTTAGAGGTGAACCGCTACCGGAATTTGACGTGCAAGTGCCGATGTTGAGTTTACCCTATGTTCTCGGTACAAGACTGGAAACAATTCCGGCAACTACTGCTTATTTATCTGGGCCTCGGGATGCTGAATTTGGACTTTTGCCCGATCGCAATTTGAAAGTTGGGATTGTGTGGGCGGGGAATCCCAAACACCGCAAAAACACCCAGCGTTCTTGCGGTTTAAGTCAGTTTCTGCCGCTTTTGGAGGTTTCGGGCGTAACTTTTTACAGCTTGCAGAAAGAGCTGCCAGAGGCCGATCGCGCGCTGTTGAATCAAACGCCGATCGTCGATTTGAGCCCGCATTTTGGCGACTTGGCCGATACTGCTGCTGCGATCGCCAAACTGGATTTAGTAATTACTGTCGATACGGCTGTCGCCCATTTGGCGGGCGCTTTGGGCAAACCAGTCTGGATTTTGCTGGCGTTTTCCCCCGATTGGCGGTGGCTGTTGGAGCGCGAAGACAGTCCTTGGTATCCAAGTGCGCGGCTGTTTCGGCAGCATGAACGGGGGGATTGGGATGGAGTTTTTCAGCGGGTGGCGGAGGCTCTAGGTGCTGTTTCCGCAGCATTTGTGCCGTCGGATTCGGCTGATGCAGAGTTTCGATCCGGCCGAGAGAAGCAGCACCAAAACCAGTTTCGCGCTGCGATCGAATGTTATGAGCGGGCGATCGCGATCGATCCGAATTATGCCGCCGCCCACAGCAATTTGGGTGTTGTCAAACAGCACACCGGGCGGCTCGCAGAGGCGATCGCGCATTACCGACAAGCGCTAGAAATCGACCCGAATTTGGCGGAAACTGCGAGCAATTTGGGCAGCGCCCTCGCGGAAGTAGGGGAGAATGAAGGGGCGATCGCAGAATACGAGCGGGCGCTGTCTTTGAACCCGAATTGCGCGGAAGCCCTGGTTAATTTGGGCGTGCTGCGGGAAGAGCAAGGGGATGTGGCGGAGGCTGTAAGCTGCTACGAGCAAGCGATTCAAGTTAATCCGAATTGCGCTGTGGCTTATTTGAATTTGGGAATTGTGCTGGAGGAACAAGGGGAGGAAGCGGGGGCGAATTACGATCGGGCGATCGCGAATTACTCCCGGGCGATCGATCTCGATCCAAATTATGTGGACGCCTTGCATAACTTAGGATACGCCTCGATCCGACAGGGCCGAGTTGCAGATGCGATCGCCTATTACGATCGAGCTATGGCGCTGCAACCGGATTTAGCAGAAACTGCGATCGCTTTGGGGAGTTCCCTGCAAGAGCAAGAAAAGTTAGATGAGGCTCTAGCCGTTTGCCAGCAAGCGATTCAGAGGTTGCCAGCCCATGCTGGTGCTCGCTGCAATCTGGGAATTGTCCTGCACAAACAGGGCAAAATTCAAGATGCGATCGCCTGTTACCAGCAAGCTTTGAGCCTGAAACCCGATTTTCCCGAAGCTTTGAACAATCTGGGTAAAGCTTTTGAGTCAGCGGGAAACATGGCTGAGGCGATCGATTGTTACCGTAGGGCGATCGAACTCAAACCCGGTTATATCAATCCCCTCAACAGTTTGGCAAAGGTTTTGCACGATCGCGGCCAATTTGCAGGTGCTGTCACCTGCTACAGCCAAGCAGTAACATTCAATGTCACTCACCCCGAATCTCACCTAAACTTAGGTTTAGCTTTGCTGCTGTCGGGAGACTTTCAGCGCGGTTTTTCCGAATACGAATGGCGACTTTTGGTTAAAGAAAAACAGTTCCCAACTTACAACTTTCAACAGCCGATTTGGGATGGGAAAGATTTGGAGGGAAAAACTATTTTGCTTTGCCCGGAACAGGGTTTAGGCGATGCAATTCAGTTGATCCGCTACGCAGATTTAGTTAAGCAAAAAGGCGGACGGGTAATTGTTTGGTGTTTGCCGCACTTGCAGCGCTTGTTTGCACAAGTTTCGGGAATCGACGAGTTAATAATTAATCCAGAAGATGCGCCGGATTTTCAAGTGCGCGCGCAGCTAATGAGTTTGCCGCACCTTCTGGGAACAACTTTAGAAACTATACCGGCTAATGTTCCTTATTTAGCTCCGCCTCCAGGCTGGGAATGTTCTATTCCGAACACTCCTAATTTAAAAGTAGGGATTGTTTGGTCGGGAAATCCCAAACATTCGCAAAATAAAGTGCGATCGTTTCCGCTAGATTTGTTAACCAAGCTGTTAGAGATTCCCGGAGCCGATTTTTACAGTTTGCAAAAGGAAATGACGGCAGAAGCTCGCGCTTGGTTAGAGCAAATGCCCGTCACAGATTTAAGCTCTCATTTGCACGACGTGGCGGATACTGCTGCTGTAATATCGGCTCTGGATTTAGTGATTTCTGTGGATACTTCTGTGGCGCACTTGGCCGGTGCTTTGGGTAAACCAGTGTTTATTTTGCTGTGTTTTGTGCCGGATTGGCGGTGGCTGTTGGAACGCGAAGATAGTCCTTGGTATCCGACGGCGCGCTTGTTTCGCCAGTCAGCAGCGGGGGATTGGGAAGGCGTTTTAGAACGGGCAAGTTTGGCGCTGACAGAAAGAATTTCCCAGCATCAAGAAGCTCAACCGTCAATAGAAATTCAGCCGAATATTGAGTTGGCTAAGAAACAGTTCGATCGCGGAAATCTGCTAAAATTGCAAGGCCGGTTTGCGGAGGCGATCGCCTATTTTAAGAATGCTTTGTTTTTGCAGCCAGATTCGATCGCAGCCGCTACTAATTTGGCAGTGACGCTGCACCAAACAGGCGATTTAGCCGAAGCTGCGACGTATTATCAGCGCGCGATCGAAATTGACCCGAACTGCGCTCAAGGGCAAAATAACTTGGGCATTTTGCTGCAAGATCGGGGAAATATAGCCGAGGCTGTATCTTGTTTTCAAAGGGCGATCGCCCTAAATCCCGTTTATGTCAAAGCTTTGAACAATCTCGGGGCGACTCTCCAGCAGCAGGGTGAGTTGCAAAGTGCGATCGTCTATTTTCACCAAGCACTGTCCGTCAATGCGAATTACGCGCCAGCGCTGGTAAATTTGGGCGCAGCGATGCAAGCAAAATGCGAGATAGCAGAGGCCCAAAGGCTTTACCAGCGTGCAATTGAATCAGAACCGAACAATCCTAAAGGACACTATCAACTGGGAACGTTATGCTTGGCTGCGGGCAAAATAGAACAGGCAATTTCAAGTTTGGAGCGAGCCATATCATTAGATCCCAATTATGTAGAAGCAATCACTAATTTAGGCAGTGCTGTGGAACAATTGGGAGACGCAAATCGCGCCATTTCCTGTTACAATCGAGCTCTGGAAATCGATGCAAGTTGTGTTAAAGCTCACTTCAATTTAGGCTTAGTATTGCTGTTGACTGGTGACTTACCGCGCGGTTTAGCAGAATACGAGTGGCGCTGGGAAACAGAACAGGCGAAAAAATTGCCGCGCTTGAATTTTGACAAGCCTGTTTGGGACGGTTCAGATTTGAACGGGCAAACTATTTTGCTCCGCTGCGAACAAGGTTTGGGCGATGCGATTCAATTTGTGCGCTACGCCGCAATTGTCCAGCAAAAAGGCGGCAAAGTCATTATTTCTTGCTATCAAGAACTGAAGCGTTTATTTAAGCAGATTCTTGGTATCGAACAAGTTGCGGTGCGGGTGGAAGAATTGCCCGATTTCCAAGTGCAAGCACCCCTGATGAGTTTGCCGCACATTCTCGGAACAACTTTAGACAATATACCCGCTAATGTTCCTTATTTAGCGGCGCCGCCGAATTGGCAATTTTCGCTAAATTCCGATGGCAATTTTAAAGTTGGGATTGTCTGGGCGGGAAGTTCGGAACATTTGAAGGATTTTCAGCGATCGAGCGATTTAAGCTATTTCCTGAAATTCTTAGATATTCCCGGTGTCAGTTTTTACAGCCTTCAGAAAGAAGTGTCTGCGGAAGATCGCATTTTGTTAAATCAAACTTCTGCGATCGATTTGAGCGACAATTTGAATGATTTTGCCGATACTGCGGCGGTGATATCGCAACTAGATTTAGTGATTTGCGTGGATACTGCTGTGGCGCACTTAGCCGGTGCTTTGGGGAAACCTGTCTGGATTTTGCTCTCTTTTATGCCCGATTGGCGGTGGATGTTGGAGAGGGAAGACAGCCCTTGGTATCCCACTGCGCGGTTGTTTCGGCAAGAAACAGCGGGTGATTGGGATGGCGTGTGCGATCGCATAAAAACCGTCTTACAAGAGTTAATTCCCACTGAAGCGAAGCCATCATCAAGCCCCTTCACTCCCAAGACAATCGCAGAAATAGACGTGCAGTTTCACATAGCAAAGGCATTACAAAAACAAGGTAACAAAGCAGCAGCAGCCGCGCGTTACGAACAAGTAATCGCCGCCTCGCCCAACCACGCCGAAGCCCACACTTATTTAGGTTATCTCAAACAGGAAAACGGACAAATAGCCGAGGCAGTTTCGCACTACAAGCAAGCCCTAGCCACCAATCCCAACCAGGGCGAAACCAACTTATATTTAGGTTATGCCCTGGAAGAACAAGGAAAAGCGATCGAGGCGATCGACTGCTATACTAAGGCAATTCAACTCTCTCCAGAATCGCCAAATTTGCGTTTGAGACTAGCATTTGCTTTGCTCTTGACTGGCAATTTCCAGCCTGGTTTTGCGGAGTACGAATCGCGCTGGCAAACTCAAGAATTGGAGCAACAATATTGCGATAGCCCGCTTTGGGATGGTTCAGATTTGCAGGGAAAAACCATTTTATTGCACCCTGAACAAGGTTTTGGCGATGCGATTCATTTTATCCGCTACGCACCTTTAGTCAAGCAAAAAGGCGGCCAAGTTATGGTTGCTTGTCATCAATCGCTGAAGCGTTTGTTTGAACAAGTAGCAGGCGTAGATAATGTAGTCACAAACCCGCAGAATTTGCTAGATTTTCAAGTGCAAGCGCCGCTGCTAAGTTTGCCGCGAATTCTGGGAACTACTTTGGAAAATATACCTGCAAATATTCCTTATTTGACTCCGCCACCGGATGGTAAACTTTTTCTAGAATCGAACGATCGCCTAAAAGTCGGTATTGTGTGGGCGGGCGGCCCGCTGCACCGCAAGAATCACGAGCGATCCTGTAAATTGACAGATTTTATGAAGTTTTTAGATGTTCCGGGCGCGAGTTTTTACAGCCTTCAGAAAGATTTGTCGGCGGGCGATTTAACTTTATTAAATCAACATAAAATTCCTGATTTAAGCGAACATTGCATCGATTTTGCCGACACCGCAGCGATTATTTCGCAACTGGATTTAGTAATTTGTGTCGATACTGCGATCGCGCATCTAGCCGGTGCTTTGGGCAAACCTGTCTGGATTTTACTATCTTTTATGCCCGATTGGCGGTGGATGTTGGAGAGGGAAGACAGCCCTTGGTATCCCACTGTACGGCTGTTTAGGCAGTCAAAGGCGGGTGATTGGGATGCCGTGGGCGATCGTCTAAAAGCAGCCCTACAACAGCTAACTACTCGTTCCCAGGCTCTGCCTGGTAACGCAGATCCAGAGGCTCAGCCTCAAAATCCCCCCCCACAAACCCAGCCCAAAATAACAGGAAATACTCGTTACCCGGCTCTGCCTGGTAACGCAGATCCAGAGGCTCAGCCTCAAATACCCCCCCCACAAACCCCGCCCCAAATAACAGGAATCGGCATCAGTTGGCCAGTCAGCATCACCAGCGGCTGGGGAATTTACGGCATGAATTTAACACTGCAACTGCTGCGAAATCCCGCCTGGGAAGTTGCACTTTTAGTACCGCCATCCATCACCTCAGAATCCATCAATCCGCTGCACAAATCCCTGTTATTACCCGCAGTAGAAAAGCAGAAACAATTTCAGGAATTAGTAACCGCAAATTCTGACAAACAGATTAGTTGTAACTTTCCTGTACTGTACGCTTTGGGGAATAACTTAGCATCCTCGGGAGTTGAAAATCAACTTATCAGCCCTTGTCAAGTAGGAGTCATCTTTTTTGAAGACACCCGCATCACCGCAGCCGCCCTAGAAACAGCCAAAAAATATCGCGCCATTGTCGCCGGTTCCCACTGGAATGCGGATGTTTTGAGAAGCTGCGGCTTGACTAACGTGGCGATGGTAAATCAAGGAATTGACCCCGCAATCTTCCATCCTGCACCTAAATCTAACTTATTTGGCGATCGCTTCGTCATCTTCTCCGGCGGCAAACTCGAATATCGCAAAGGCCAAGACATTGTAATCGCCGCTTTCAAACGATTTCGCGCCAAACATCCAGAAGCTTTGTTACTCACAACATGGCACAACTTCTGGCCTCAGTATATGCTGGGAATCGAACAAACCGGAAACGTGGCGGGACTTCCCAATATCAACCGCGATGGAAGTTTAGGAATTTCCCAATGGTTGGTGGCTAACGGTTTACCAATTGACTCTTTTATCGACATCGGTTTAATTCCCAATCACCTCGCCGGACAAATATTGCGAGAAGCCGACTGCGCTGTTTTCACCAACCGCTGCGAAGGCGGCACTAATTTAGTCGCGATGGAAAGTATGGCCTGCGGAATTCCGACTATTTTATCAGCAAATACCGGACATTTAGACTTAATTTACAGCAACATTTGCTATCCTTTATCGCATCAGGGACGAGTTAAACCCACTCCTCATTTTCCCGGTGTAGAAGGTTGGGGAGAGTCTGATGTTGCAGAAGTTGTCGAGGCTTTGGAGCAAGTTTATAATCATCGCGAAGAAGCCAAACGTCGAGGTTTAGCTGCGGCGAATTTTATGCTCGATTGGACTTGGGAAAAGCAGGTTAAGCGCTTTCTTGATGTTATTCATGAGCTTTAGATAATAAGCGAGAAGAAGGACTGAAGTCCTCACTACAAACCAGGTTCGTAGTAAGGACTTTAGTCCTCCTCCAGGTTCGTAGTAAGGACTTTAGTCCTCCTCCAGGTTCGTAGTAA